>NZ_JAPFGX010000021.1:0-53245 GCF_059803575.1 Sphingomonas sp. URJC2 | reverse complement strand
GCGGGGTGCCCCGGCCGGAACGGCGTTCCTCAGAAGTTGAAGCGGACCGCCGCCGAGACGGTGCGCGGGTTGATCGTCCGCCCGGTCACGACGCCGTTGGCCGGCAGCGCGCCCTGCGAGATTTCGACGATGCCCATGGTGTCGAACACATTGTTGACGTTGAGCATCACCGTCACCCGGTCGGTCGGGCGGACCTGCAGGAACGGGCTGACTATGGTGAAGCCCGGCAGACGCAGCTGGTTCTGGTCCTGCGTGTAGCTGTCGGTATGGCCCACCACATTGACGCCGACCGTGAACAGATCGGTGCTATACTGCGGCGTCGCCTGGAAGATCAGGTTCGGCTGACGGCGCGGGGTGTTGCCGACAAACTGCGGCTGGGTGGCGTCGGCGGTAATTTCCGCCTTGGTGTAGGTCGCCCCGGCCGACAGGCTGAAGTTGCCGAACGTCACCGCGCCCTCCAACTCGACGCCATAGGCGCGATAGTCGCGCTCGATCAGGAAGGCGACGGTTTCGCCGGCCGCGTTCGACGTCACCTGGCGGTTGACTTCGCCGGTGTTGGCAAGGAAGCCGGTCACGTTCAGGGTGACGTTGGACTGACGGAACTTCAGGCCCAGTTCGGTCTGGGTGACGACGTCATAGCCCCGGAAGCCCGGCGCGAGCCGGCCGGTGACCGGATCGATGCTCGGGGTGAGCAGGATACGGTCGGCCGCGGCACGGCCGCCCCGGCTGTAGCGGGCAAAGGCTGCCAGCGAGTCCGACGCGCGGTAGTTCACGCTGCCCGAATAGCTGACATAGTTGTAGTTATAATCAACCAGCGCCGGGGCGTTGAAATCGAACACCGCGGTGCGCGTTTCGGCCGGCGAGATGGTGCCGTCGCGATTGATGTCGACCGGGCGGGTCGGGTAGTTGGTCGCGCCGATGGTGTAACCAAAGGCCTGGCCCTCGACATTGCCGCGATCGAAGCGGATGCTGCCACCGAACGAGAATTTGCCGATCTTGTAGTTGACCGAGCCATAGGGCGCGAGGACCTGATAGTCCGCGTCCAGGCTGGCCGCGACCGACCCGTTGAAGTTGAAGAAGCCGCCCTGGGTCTGGGCAACGCCGGCGGTGTTGAGCACGTCGACAAACGCCGTGTTGCCGCCGCTGCGCACGTCGGTGATGATGCTCGAACCAAGGAAGTCGTTGAACACCGACTGACGCGAGGCATAGAGACCGACGGTGGTCGTCAGCTCACCGGCACCTGCCTTCCATACGCGGCTGGCGCGCAGGTCGTTGGTGATGTTGTCCATGTTCTTCATCTGCGGATTGTAGAACAGGCCGTTCGCCAGCAGGCCGTTGCCGTTGAGCGTCGCGGTCGCAGCGTTGCCCACCAGCTGGCCGGCACGGTCGCCATTGACGTAGCGCAGCGAGCCGCCCGGGGCGCCGACGGCGCCAAGGATCGTGGCCGCCGGCGCGATGCGCAGCGGCAGGATCAGCTGCACGCTGCCGCCGATGTCGGAATAGCGGAAGCGCTCGGTGATGGTCCAGTCGCCGACATCGAACTGCGCCTCAAGGCCGATCGACTTGACGGTCGGGTTGATGCCCTGGCGCGCGTCGAAGCGGGTCAGGTTGTTCTGGCCGTTGGGGATCACATAGTTGCTGATGTTGCGGCCCTGCAGCACGTCGCGCGACGCATCAAAGCCCGGCACGTTCGAATAATTCGGATTCTCGTTGGTGCCGGTCACCGCGATCGGCACGCCCTGATAGAGCGGGGTGCGGTCGCTCAGATACTTGCCGTAGAGGCGGATATAGCCGGTCGGCAGATCCTTGGTGATGTTGAACTTGATCTGGCCGCCGCGATAGGCGGTGAAGCCATTGTCACGCGGGCCTTCGCCCTCGCGGTAATAGCCGCCGACATGGAAGCGGACGGTTTCGCTCAGACGCGCGCCATAGGAGAAGTCGACGCGGTAATCCTGATAGTCGATGCCGGTCGAGGCCTGAAGCGCGCCGCCTTCGACATCGCCGGTCTTGGAGATCAGGTTGATCACCCCGCCCGGCGAGTTGGACGCGAAGGTCGAGGCCGAGCCGCCACGGATGGTTTCGATCTGGCCGACATTGAGGTCGAAGCGCATCAGCGAGTCGGGCGTCAGATAGTTGATGTCGCCAAACTCGACGACGGGCAGGCCGTCTTCCTGGAAGTTCAGCCACTTCGAGCCGTTGGCCGCGAGCGGCAGGCCGCGGATGGTGTAGCTGCCAAGGCCTTCACCGATCGCTTCGGCGCGGATGCCGGGGATGTTGCGGAACACTTCGGCGAGCGAGCGGGCGCCGAATTTCTCGATCTCGGTCGCGCGCAGCGAGCTGGTCGAGGTGGCGCTGTCCAGACGGTCGCGGCCCTTGGCCACGCCGGTCGAAAACACTTCGGCCGGCGGCGCGGCCTTGCCCGCCTGCGGCTCCGCAGCTTCGGAGGCTTCAACGGCATCGGCGATCGCGCCGGCCATGGTGGTTTCCGCCAGCGCGGGCGTCGCAATCGCGAACGGCGCGACGGTGAGGAGAAGGAAGGTCTTGGTCATCTAGTCCGCTTTCTTCTGTGATGCCGGGTGTGAAAACGCAGAAAAACAACTCAATAAATGGTTAAACCTGACGATATTCGACGTTCTGGGTTAACTAAAAGCGTGGAATTCGATTTCATCAGGTCATTGGGTGGCGCTATATGACAGCGATTTCAGAGTGGTTTCGGCCTGAGTAAGTAGAAATGCTGATAGGGTTTGCTAGAATTTAACAAACAGGGTTGCCGGCGAAATCCGCGCTCCTGCCTTTGCTCATGCCCAACCGTTTTTCTCCGCAATGCTGTGGGTTCAGCTATCGCAGTCATTATAGACGGGGGTGGGCGATCCGGGTGCGAACCGGACAGAATCTGGCCATGACCGGACAGAAACGGCAGCAATCCGCAGCCCCGGCGGGGCGCGCATGGTCATGCTGCGCCTGCGAAGGAGAAGGCCGGATGCCGTAACGTCACCCGTGCGGCCGGAACCGTCGGGCCGGTCGTCGCGCCGCCTCAGTCCGGTGGGTGTTCAGCTATGTTTGCGGTGTCAGTCTGCGGATCAGCCCGTGGCGTCTGCGACGCCATAACGCTGGCTGCAGGCATCGAGCACGGCGGTCACCGGTCCGGCCTCCAGCGCGCGGGCAAGGCCGCGCTTGACGTCCTGCAGCAACAGCTCCGGCGCGGTCGTGCCGGCTGCCCGCGCATCGGCGGCGACCCGTTCGTCCAGCGCCGCCGTCATCTTCAGATACCCGGTCAGCCGGGCGTCGCGCGCCACATCGGGCGAGTTGCCGGCAATCTGGGCGATGGCAAAGCCGAGGCCATAGCATTGCTGCCGCGCGCCCGGCGTGTCGGCGGGCAGGGCGACGAACGCGCCGGGGCGGGTGGCGGCAAAGGCCTGCTGGCACTGGCGCAGCAGGCTGTCCGCCTGGCCGCTGGCGCGGATGCGGTCGACCAGCGCCAGCCCTTCGTCGCGCAGCGCGTTGGCCCGGTTCGGCTCGGTGATGCCGGCTTCGGTCGCGCCGAGCAGCAGATATTGCGCGGCCTCGCTGACCTCCTCGACGGTCAGCTGCTTGCCGCCCGTGGCATCGGTGCGCGCCAGCCGCGCCGCATAACAGGCCGCCGACTGCGCCGCCCGGTTGGACGGGAAAACGATCGGCCGGGCCGCAGCCGCGCTGTCATTGCCGTCACCAGAGGTGCCGCAGCCGGCGGCGGCGAGCGCAGCGCACAGCGCCAGCGCGGTTCGCGCCCGGCGGGCAGCGGCGGCGCGGAACGCGGGGGACGGAAGACGGGGGGCGGCAGCGGCCGGCAGGATCGACATGGCGCCATCCTGTCCGTCCCGGGGGCCAAGAGCAAGCGCCGCCGCGCGCCACCCGGGACAAGCCCCGATGCGCGAGCCCCTTTTCCGGCGGACGGCTTTGCGCCATGAGCAGCGCCATGGCGCATGATCCCGACCCCCAGCCCCTGCATCGCCCCGGCTCGACCGCGCGGCCCATGCCCGCTGCCGCCGATCTGTTCGGCGATCTGCTGGAGGTCGAGGCGCGCCCGGCAGGCGGCGCCGCCCGGTTGCGCCCGGCGCTGTTCGTGCTGTTGCCGGGCCTGGGTGTGACAGCGCTGGCAGGGGCTGCGGCGGCCTGGCTTGCCGACCATTATGCTGCGCCGCTGATGCTGATGGGGCTGCTGATCGGCCTCGCCTTCAACTTTCTGAACGCCGACCAGCGGCTGCACGAAGGGCTGGGCTTTGCCTCCAAGACGCTGCTGCGCTGGGGCATCGTGCTCGTCGGCTTTCAGGTGACCTTGTGGGAAATCGCCGATCTCGGCTGGCCGAGCTTTGTCGCCATCGCGCTGATCATCCTGCTGGTGATGGCGGCGGGCACGCTGGTCGCCCGCGCGCTTGGCCTCGGTCTCGCCTTTGGGTTGCTGGCCGGCGGGTCGGTGGCGATCTGCGGGGCATCGGCGGCGCTGGCGCTCGCCACGGCGCTGGGGGAAAAGCGGGTCAATCAGGCGCAGTTGACTTTGGTGCTCGTCACCGTCTCGGCGGCGAGCGCGCTCGCCATGTCGCTTTACCCGATCCTTGCCACCAGCCTCGGGCTTGGCCGCGAGGCGGCGGGGTTTCTGATCGGCGCGTCGATCCATGACGTCGCCCAGGCGCTCGGTGCCGGCTATTCGCTGGGCGAGGTCGAGGGGCAGACGGCGGCGATCGTCAAGCTGACCCGGGTGGCGCTGCTCGCGCCCACGCTGCTGCTTGTCACGCTCGCCGTGCCGCGGGAGCCGGGCGGGGCGGGCGGGGCGGCCCCGGTGCCGTGGTTCATCGCTGCGTTTCTGGGGCTGACCGCGCTCAACTCGGCCATCGCCCTGCCGCCCGAAGTGGCGATCATCGCCAAGCGCGCGACGACCATCCTGCTGCTGCTGGCGGTGGTCGCAACCGGCATCCGCTCGCCGATGCACCTGCTGCTGCAACAGGGCTGGCGCGCGTCGATGCCGGTGGTGGCGGCGACGGCGGTGAGTTTCCTGCTCGCGCTCGCGGCAGCCCAAATGCTGTTTTGAGGGCTGCCGCGCGATTTTACCCGGCCGGAAAATGCTCTAGAGGCGCGCGGGCAGGAGAGATTCACGATGCCCGGACGTTATTTCGACGAATGGACGGTGGGCGACACCATCGCCCATGACATTCGCCGCACCGTCACCGAGACGGACAATCTGATGATTTCGGCGCTCACCCACAATCCGCAGCCGCTGCACCTCGATGCCGAGGCGGCGCGGGCGAGCGAGTTCGGCCAGATCCTCGTCAACGGCACCTTCACCTTCGCGCTGATGGTGGGCGTGTCGGTGGGCGACACCACGCTTGGCACGCTGATCGCCAATCTGGGCTATGACAAGGTGGTGATGCCCGCCCCGGTGTTCATCGGCGACACGCTGCGCGCCGAAACCGCGGTTGCCGAGCTGCGCGCCAGCGGATCGCGCCCCGATGCCGGGATCGTGACCTTCGAACACCGGATGTTCAACCAGCGCGACCAGCTGGTCTGCCGCTGCCTGCGGATGGCGCTGGTCCGGCGGCGGCCCGCATGAGGAGCTGGCTGTTCGTGCCGGGCGACCGGCCGGAGCGGATGGACAAGGCGCTGGGCCTTGGCGCGGATGCGCTGATCCTCGACCTTGAGGATTCGGTCGCCCCCGATGCGCGGCCGGAGGCGCGGGCGGCGATTGCCGGTTTCCTTGGCCGTGCGGGCCGGGACGGGCCGCGCCTGTTCGTGCGCGTCAATCCGCTCGGCACCGCCGATCATGCGGCCGATCTTGCCGCCGTGCTGCCGGCGCGGCCCGACGGGCTGGTGCTGCCCAAGGCGGAAGGGGCGGCGAGCATCGCCGCGCTGGCCGCCGCCGCGCCCGGCCTGCCGATCCTGCCGATCGCGACCGAAACGCCGCGCGCGCTGTTCCGGCTGGGCGAATATGAACAGGTGGCGGGCGATCTGGCCGGCGTCACCTGGGGTGCCGAAGATCTGCCCGCCGCCATCGGCGCGGTGTCGGCGCGCGAGGCCGATGGCAGCTATACGCCGCCTTATGAGGTTGCGCGCGCGCTGACCCTGTTCGCCGCCGCCGCCGCCGGGGTCGCGCCGGTCGAGACCGTCTATCCCGACATCCGCGATCTGGAGGGGCTGGCCGCCTATGCCGGCCGTGCCGCGCGCGACGGGTTTCAGGGCATGATGGCGATCCATCCCGCCCAGATCGCGGTGATCAACGCCGCCTTCACCCCGAGTGCCGAGGCCATCGCCCATGCGCGGGCGGTGATCGAGGCCTTTGCCGCCAATCCCGGTGCCGGCGTCCTCAAGGTCGGCGGCAAGATGGTTGACGCGCCGCACGTGAAACAGGCACGGCGGCTGCTGGAGAGAGCAGGAACACGATAAATGACTGTCGCAACGCCCGAGTTTGATTTCGCGCTTGGCGAAAATGCCGAGATGATCCGTGAGACGACGCGCCGGTTCGCCGACGAACGCATCGCGCCGCTTGCTGCCCGCATCGATGCCGAGGACTGGTTCCCCCGCGACGAGCTGTGGCCGGCGATGGGCGCGCTCGGCCTGCACGGCATCACCGTGGCCGAGGCCGATGGCGGGCTGGGGCTGGGCTATCTGGAGCATGTGATCGCCTGTGAGGAAATCGCGCGCGCTTCGGGTTCGATCGGCCTGTCCTATGGCGCCCATTCCAATCTGTGCGTCAACCAGATCGCCCGCTGGGGCAATGCCGAGCAGAAGGCGAAATATCTGCCCAGGCTGATTTCGGGCGAGCATGTCGGCAGCCTTGCCATGTCCGAGGCGGGGGCCGGGTCCGACGTCGTGTCGATGAAGCTCCGTGCCGAGCGGGTGCAGGGTGGCTGGGTGCTCAACGGCACCAAATTCTGGATCACCAACTCGGCCTATGCCGACACGCTGGTCGTCTATGCCAAGACCGCGCCCGAAGCCGGGTCGCGCGGCATCACCACCTTCCTCATCGAAAAGGACATGCCCGGTTTCAGCATCGGGCAGAAGATCGACAAGATGGGGATGCGCGGCTCGCCGACCGCAGAGCTGGTGTTCACCGACTGCGAGGTGCCCGAGGAAAATGTGATGGGCCCGGAAAATGGCGGCGTCGGCGTGCTGATGTCGGGGCTGGATTATGAGCGCGCGGTGCTTGCCGGCATCCAGCTGGGCATCATGCAGGCCTGTCTCGACACGGTCATCCCCTATGTCCGCGAACGCCAGCAATTCGGCAAGCCGATCGGCGCGTTCCAGCTCATCCAGGCCAAGGTTGCCGACATGTATGTCGCGCTCAACTCGGCGCGCGCCTATGTCTATGCGGTCGCGCGCGCCTGCGATGCCGGGCGCACGACGCGCTTCGATGCGGCCGGGGCGATCTTGCTGGCGTCCGAAAACGCCTTCCGCGTCGCCGGCGAGGCGGTGCAGGCGCTGGGCGGGGCGGGCTATACGCGCGACTGGCCGGTCGAACGCTTCCTGCGCGATGCCAAGCTGCTCGATATCGGCGCGGGCACCAACGAGATCCGGCGGATGCTGATCGGGCGCGAGCTGATCGGCGCAGCCTGAGGCGCCACAGGCGGCAGATATTCAGGTGGCAGATATTCAGGTGGCGGGGCGGGGCGTGGTCCGGCCCGGCCGCCACGACACAGGGCGATGGTGATGATGGCAGCAGGCGGCCCCTTCCGGGTGGGCAAGATTGGCATTGCGGGCGGGACGGCCGCGACGGCAGGGGCGGAACGGCGATGAGCGCGCCCGTTCTGCAGACCGCCATCCAGCCCGACAGCCCGGCCGTGCAGGCGCGGGCGGCGCACAACCGCGCTTTGGCCGAGGCGCTGGCCGCGCGCGTTGGCGAGGCCGCGCTGGGCGGGCCGGCGCAGGCGCGCGACCGCCATGTCGCGCGCGGCAAGCTGCTGCCGCGCGAACGGGTCGAACGGCTGCTCGATCCGGGATCGCCGTTTCTGGAAATCGGCCAGCTGGCCGCCGATGGCGTTTATGGCGAGGATGTGCCGGGTGCCGGGCTGATCGCGGGCATTGGCCGCGTGTCCGACCGGCAGGTGATGATCGTGTGCAACGACGCCACCGTCAAAGGCGGCACCTATTATCCGCTCACCGTCAAAAAGCATCTGCGCGCGCAGGAAATCGCCCGGCAGAACCGGCTGCCCTGCATCTATCTGGTCGATTCAGGCGGGGCCAATCTGCCGCATCAGGCCGAGGTGTTTCCCGACCGCGATCATTTCGGCCGCATCTTCTTCAATCAGGCCAATATGTCGGCCGAGGGGATTGCGCAGATCGCCTGTGTGATGGGCAGTTGCACGGCGGGCGGTGCCTATGTTCCCGCCATGTCGGACGAGACGGTGATCGTCCGCAATCAGGGCACGATCTTTCTGGGCGGCCCGCCGCTGGTCAAGGCGGCGACCGGCGAGGTGATTTCGGCCGAGGATCTGGGCGGCGGCGACCTGCATGGCCGCCGGTCGGGCGTGGTCGATCATGTCGCGGAAAATGACGATCATGCGCTCACCATCGTGCGCGACATCGTGGCGACGCTGCCGCCGCCCGCCGAGGCGGTGGTCAATCGCCGCGCGCCGCGCCCGCCGGTGCATGATCCGGCCGGGCTTTACGGCGTCATCCCCGAAGATGTGCGCGCGCCTTATGACGTGCATGAGGTGATCGCCCGCATCGTCGACGGGTCCGAGTTTCACGCATTCAAGCCGCTTTACGGCACCACTCTGGTGTGCGGGTTCGCGCATATCTGGGGGATGCCGGTGGCGATCCTCGCCAATAACGGGATCCTGTTCTCCGAAAGCGCGGTCAAGGGCGCGCATTTCATCGAACTGGCGTGCCAGCGCCGGGTGCCGCTGCTGTTCCTGCAGAACATTTCCGGCTTCATGGTCGGCGGCAAATATGAGGCCGAAGGCATTGCCAAACATGGCGCAAAGCTCGTCACCGCCGTCGCCACCGCGAATGTGCCCAAGCTGACCGTGCTGATCGGCGGCAGCTTCGGGGCGGGCAATTACGGCATGTGCGGCCGCGCCTATTCACCGCGTTTCCTGTTCAGCTGGCCCAATGCGCGGATCAGCGTGATGGGCGGCGAACAGGCGGCAAGCGTGCTGGCGACCGTTCACCGCGATGCCGAACGCTGGAAGCCCGAAGAGGCCGAGGCGTTCAAGGCCCCGATCCGGCAGAAATATGAGGATGAGGGCAATCCCTATTACGCGACCGCGCGGCTGTGGGACGATGGGGTGATCGACCCGGCCCAGACGCGCGACGTGCTGGGGCTGGCACTTGCCGCCAGCCTGAATGCGCCGGTCGACGACACGCCGCGCTTCGGCGTGTTCCGCATGTGACCTGTCCGGGTTTTTGAGTTGCCGCATGTTGCGGGCCGCCGGGCGATGACGCCCGGTACCGGACATGCTCTGAGGACCGACGAGATGATCCCTTCGCTTCTGATCGCCAATCGCGGCGAGATTGCCTGCCGCATCATCCGCACAGCGCGGCAGCTGGGCGTGCGCACCATCGCCGTCTATTCGGACGCCGATGCCGGGGCGCTGCATGTGCGCGAGGCCGATGAGGCCGTGCATATCGGCCCGCCGCCCGCGCGCGAAAGCTATTTGCTGGGCGACCGGATCATCGCCGCCGCGCGCGCGACCGGGGCGGCCGCCATCCATCCGGGCTATGGCTTTTTGTCGGAAAATGCCGATTTCGCGCAGGCGGTGATCGATGCCGGGCTGATCTGGGTGGGGCCGAAGCCGCACGCGATCCGCGCCATGGGGCTGAAGGATGCGGCGAAAAAGCTGATGGCTGAAGCCGGCGTGCCCGTGACCCCCGGCTATCTGGGCGAGGACCAGTCGCCCGACCGGCTGGCGGCGGAGGCGGCGGCGATCGGCTGGCCGGTGCTGATCAAGGCGGTGGCCGGCGGCGGCGGCAAGGGGATGCGCCGCGTCGACAGTGCGGCCGAGTTTGCCGACGCGCTGGCCAGCTGCAAGCGCGAGGCGGCGGCAAGCTTTGGCGACGACCGGGTGCTGATCGAGAAATACATTCTCGCCCCCCGGCATATCGAGGTGCAGGTGTTCGGCGACAGCCATGGCGGCGTCGTCCATCTGTTCGAGCGCGACTGTTCGCTGCAGCGCCGCCACCAGAAGGTAATCGAGGAAGCGCCCGCGCCGGGCATGGACGCGGCCACCCGCGAAGCCGTGTGCGCCGCCGCCGTCCGCGCCGCCCGCGCGGTCGATTACGAAGGCGCAGGGACGATCGAGTTCATCGCCGACGCCTCTGAAGGGCTGCGTGCCGACCGCATCTGGTTCATGGAAATGAACACCAGGCTTCAGGTCGAGCATCCGGTGACCGAGGAGATTACCGGCGTCGATCTGGTCGAATGGCAGCTGCGCGTCGCGGCGGGCGAGCCTTTGCCGCTCGGGCAGGACGAGCTGTCGATCAATGGCTGGGCGATGGAGGCGCGGCTTTATGCCGAGGATCCGGCCAAGGGGTTCCTGCCGTCGATCGGCCGGCTGGAGGCGTTCGAGCTGGGCGACGATGTCCGCATCGACACCGGGGTCGAGGAAGGTGGCGAGGTCACGCCCTTTTACGATCCGATGATCGCCAAGCTGATCGCCTGGGGCGAGGACCGCGAGGCGGCGCGTCTCGCGCTGGCCGAGGCGCTGACCGACACCGTGGTCTGGCCGGTCCGCGCCAATGCCGGGTTTCTGGTCAAGGCGCTCGCCCATCCCGATTTCGTCGCCGGGACGCTCGACACCGGGCTGATCGCGCGCGCGGGCGAGGCGCTGATGCCCGATGCGCTGCCCTCGGGCGCTGCGCTGGCCGAGGCGGCGGCGATGTTCTCCGCCCGGCCGCTCGCGGGCTTCCGGCTCAACCGCGCGCCGGAGCGGCGGGTCGCCCTGTCGGTCGATGGCGCGCTCCAGCTGGTCGAGGCCGAGGGTGCGCCGGGCGGCACCGGCCCGCTTGATGCCGCCGGGCCAGAGCGCGAGGCGCTGGTGCTGAGCGAGGCCGGGCAGAGCTGGGCGGTCGCGCCCTGGCGCGCGGCGGGCGGCGCGGGCGGCGGCGGCGGCGACGGGGCGATCCTGTCACCGATGCCGGGCCGCATTATCGCCGTCGACGTGGCCGAAGGCGCGCGCGTCGCCAAGGGGGACAAGCTCGTCACGCTCGAGGCGATGAAGATGGAGCATACGCTGACCGCGCCGTTCGACGGCCATGTCGCCGAACTGCGCGCCGAGGCGGGGGCGCAGGTGAGCGAGGGGACGCTGCTCGTCCGGGTCGAGGCCAAAGGCTGATTCCGGCCTGCTGATTCCGGTCCGCTGACGCCGGCCTGTTAAAGGCCGCGCTTACCCGGCGGCGGCGACGGCCTCGGCCAGCGCGACCAGCGCCTCGGCCTGGTCGACATGCAGTTGTTCGACCATCTGGCCGTCGATCCGCGCGACGCCCTTGCCGGCGGCGCGCGCCTCGGCCCAGGCGGCGATGATCCGCCGGGCCTGCGCGACCTCGTCCGCATCCGGGCCGAACACCCGGTTGGCAATGGCGATTCCGGCGGGATGGACAAGCGTCTTGCCGTCAAACCCCAGGTCGCGGCCCTGCCGGCAGGCGGCCTCCAGCCCGGCCATGTCGTCCAGCCCCAGATGCACGCCGTCGATCGCGGCAAGGCCATGCGCGCGCGCGGCGAGCAGGATCAGCGACAGCGCGGTCAGGATCGGCGTGCGGTCGGGCACATGGCGTGCGCGCAGATCCTTGACCAGATCGTTGCTGCCGACGACGAACCCGGCCAGCCGGTCGCTCGCCCCGGCAATCTGCGCCGCCCGCAGCACGCCCAGCGGCGTTTCGATCATGCACCAGAGCGGGTGGCGCGTCCGGGCGGCCGCCGCCGCAACCGTCTCGGCATGTTCGACCTTGGGCAGCAGCACGCCGTCCAGCGCCAGCCGCCCGGCGAGGTCGAAATCGGCCGCGCAATCGGCGGCGCTGACGCGCAGGATCAGCTCGCGCCCGCCCCAGTCGGCGGCGAGTGCGGCGGCGATGCCGACGCGCGCCGCCTCCTTCGCTTCGGGCGCGACCGCGTCTTCAAGGTCGAAGATCACGCCATCGACCGGCAGGGTCCGCGCCTTTTCGAGCGCGCGGGGCTTGTCGCCGGGCACATAGAGCATCGACCGGCGGGGGCGGATATGCTTTTGGGTCATCCACGAGTCTGTGCGGGGGCTGGCCCCGCGATGCAAGCGGGAGGGTGCGGGTGAACCGGGAATTGTCGATTGTCGGGATCGGGGGCACCACCCAGCCGGGGTCGTCGACCGAACAGGCGCTGCGCCTCGCGCTCGCGGCAGCAGCCGCCGAAGGTGCGACGGTGACGCTGTTCGACGGCCCGACGCTTGCCGCGCTGCCGCATTACGCGCCCGGCGTGCTGGACCGGTCGGCCGAGGGGCTGAGGCTGGTGGAGGCGGTGCGCGGCGCGCATGGCCTGATCCTGGCCAGCCCCGGCTATCACGGGTCGATTTCGGGCCTCGTCAAGAATGCGATCGATTATATCGAGGAGACGTCGCGCGATGCGCGCGTCTATCTGGACGGGCTGCCCGTCGGGCTGATCGCCACCGCTTATGGCTGGCAGGCGACCGGATCGACGCTCGCCACGCTGCGCGCCATCGTCCATGCGCTGCGCGGCTGGCCGACGCCTTTGGGCGCGGGCATCCGCAGCGTGTCGGGCATGTTCCGCGACGGTGTCTGCCATGACGAGGCGGCGGCCGGGCAGCTCGATCTGGTCGGCAAGCAGGTGGTGGAGTTTGCCCGGCTGCGCCAGCGCATCCCCGATGCGACCAGCACCGGCCCGGTCGAGCAATGACCGATGGCGAGCTGGCCGCGCGGCTGGCCGATGCCGCCGGGCGGCTGGCGCTGACGCTGCGCGATACCGGGCTGGTGACCGGGCGGGCGCTGGGCGATGCCGGCGATCAGGCGGTCAATGTGCTGCTGATGCATGCGCTTGCCGAGGCGCGGCCCGCCGACGCCGTGCTGTCGGAAGAAACGACCGACAGCCTTGACCGGCTGGGCAAGGCGCGGGTGTGGATCATCGATCCGCTCGACGGCACGCGCGAATATGCCGAGGGCCGGGACGATTGGGCCGTGCATGTCGCGCTGGCCGTCGATGGCGTGGCGACGGTCGGTGCGGTGGCGCTGCCGGCGCGCGGGCTGGTGTTCCGTTCGGATGCGCCGCCGCCGCCGGTGACGCGCCCGGCGCGCCCGCGCCTGCTGGTCAGCCGCTCGCGCCCGCCCGAGGCCGCGACCCGGCTGGCCGAGGCGCTGGATGCCGAAATGGTGCCGATGGGATCGGCCGGGGCCAAGGCGATGGCGGTGCTGATGGGCGAGGGGGACATTTATTTCCACACCGGCGGCCAGCATCAATGGGACAATGCCGCGCCGGTCGCGGTCGCCCGGGCGGCGGGCATGGTCACGACCCGCGCCGATGGCAGCCCGTGCATCTATAATGGCGCGGACACGCTGCTGCCCGATCTGCTGATCTGCACGCCCGAACTGGCCCCGCGCGTGCGCGCCGCGCTGGACGGGATCGACCTGTCATGAGCGCGGGGACCGAGCACGGGCCGGTCGCGGCGCTGGGTGCTGGCCATCACGCCCATGAACGCCGCACGCTGTGGGTGGTCGCGCTGACCGCGGTCACGATGCTGGTCGAGGTTGCAGCGGGGCTGGCGACCGGGTCGATGGCGCTGCTGGCCGATGGCATCCATATGGCCACCCATGTCGGCGCACTCGGGCTGGCGGCGTTCGCCTATCGCTATGCGCGCCGCCATGCCGCCGATCCGCGCTTCGTGTTCGGGACCGGCAAGGTGGGCGATCTGGCGGGCTTTGCCAGCGCCCTGCTGCTCGGCGTGTTTGCGGTCGGCATTGCGGTCGAATCGGTCGACCGGCTGCTGTCGCCCGGCGCGATTGCCTATGGCGAGGCGCTGTGGGTGGCGGGGCTGGGGCTGGCCGTCAATCTGGCGAGCGCGCTGCTGCTGGCGCACGACCATCATCACGATCACGACCATGACCATGGCGCGCAGGGCCATCATCATGACCATAATCTGCGTTCGGCCTATTTCCATGTGCTGGCCGATGCGCTGACATCGGTGCTGGCGATCGCGGCGCTGCTCGCCGGCCTGTATCTGGGCTGGCGCTGGCTGGATGCGGCGGCGGGGATCGCCGGGGCGCTGGTCATCGCGCATTGGGCGGTGGGGCTGATGCGCGCAACCGCGCTGGTGCTGGTCGATGCCACTGCGGACGCGGCGCTGGCCGGACGGCTGCGCGCGGCGGTGGCGGACGAGGTGACCGAGGTTGTCGATCTGCGCTGCTGGCGGATCGGGCCGGGGCGGTTTGCCGCCCTCGTCACGCTGCGCAGCGCCCGGCCGCTGCCGGTTGCCGCCTATCGCGCGCGGCTGGCCGGGCGGCACGGCCTCGCCTGGGTCTGGATCAGCGTGTCGGACGATTCGGGATCAGCGGCCGACTAGACCCCGGTCGGTGCGCTGTTCGGCGATCAGCGCGCCCAGCACCGACTGGTCGGGATCGGGCATCTGGCCCGCGCCCATCCGCCTGATCTGCTGATAATACCAGGACATGACGGCAAAGCCGTTGATCGCCTTCACCATCCGCAGCGGCGATGACGGGCCAAGCAGCCCCGGCCCGATGCGCAGCCGGTCTTCGACCCGGGTCAGCATGTCGTCGCTGCCGGCGAGCAGCCGTGCCGGGCCGAGCGGATCGGCGCACATCGGCCGGCCGATGCCGATCAGCGCGATGCCATCGGCCAGTGCCCCGGCCATGGCGGCGGCGGTGCGGAAGCCGCCGGTGACCATCAGCGGCGGGGTGCGGCCGCTGCGCATTGCGCGCGCGAAATCGAGGAAATAGGCCTCGCGTGCACGCGTCGAGCCGGACAGCGGCTCGACCGGCCGTTCCAGCCCGTCAAGCGCCATCATCCGCGGCTGTTCATATGACCCGCCCGAGATTTCGAGCAGATCGACCCCTTCATCGGCGAGCCAGGCGGCGACGCGCAGCGACTCCTCGAACGCAAAGCCATCCTTCTGGAAATCGGCCGAGTTGAGCTTGACCGACAGGGTCTGGCCGCCGGCCAGCACCGCGCGCACCGCGCGGACGACCGCGATCAGCATGCGGGCGCGGTTTTCCAGCGTGCCGCCATATTGGTCGGTGCGCCGGTTGGCGCGCGGCGACAGGAATTGCGACAGCAGATAGCCATGGGCGGCATGAACCTGCACGCCGTCGAACCCGGCATCGGCGGCGGCGCGGGCGGTGGTGGCAAAGCCCGCAATCAGCGCCTCGATCTCCGCCTCGGCGAGCGGCACCGGCGTGCCGAAGCGCTTGCCCGGCAGCGCCACCGGGACGGCGGACGGGGCCTTGGGGCGCGGGTTGACATGCACGGGCGTCTGCCGCCCGGCATGGTTGATTTGCATCCACACCCGGCCGCCGCCGCTTTTCGCTGCTGCCGCCCAGTCGGCCAGCCGCGCGGCCATATCGGCATCGGGCGGGCGGTCGATCACCACATTGCCCGGCCGTTCGAGATGGGCGGCATCGATCTGGACATTGCCGGTGATCTGCAACCCGACCCCGCTTGCCCCCCAGAGCCGGTAAAGCTGGTTGAGCGCCGCGCCGGGACGCCCGCCCTCGGCCAGCCCCTCGGTCATCGCCGCCTTGACCAGCCGGTTGGGCAGCGCCGGGCCGTGCGCGGGCTGGAACGGGGCGGACAGGATCGGCGCATCGGTCATGGGTCGGGGTTCCGCACGGGTCGGGCGGTGCGCAGCCTAAATGTATCCGGAACGGATGCAACCACTCGGTTGCAGACCGCAACCGGGATCGACCAACGTCATGCGCAGTCCGGCCATGGCGAAGGCGGATTGCATACAATCCGGCTGCGGCGGGGTGCCGGCCGCCGATGCGCGCCGGCCGGGATGGTGAGCCCTGCTGGATTCGAACCAGCGACCTACTGATTAAAAGTCAGTTGCTCTACCGACTGAGCTAAGGGCCCCCGCTCGGGCATAGGCCGGCCCCCTTAGAAGGATGACCGGCCCCGGTCAACCGGTGGAACGGCTCGGCGTGAACGCCGTCGCCTCTGGCGGTGGAACGGCTCGGCGTGAACGCGGTCGCCGCTGGCGGTGGCGAAGCTGGCGCACGGTGAGGCCGGACAGCGGATCGCGCCAGCCGGCGGCGATGGCGGCAAGCGGGCGCAGCACGAAATCGCGCACCCTGTAATCAGGATGCGGAATGACCAGCCCCGGCTCTGCCCAGCCGCCGCCCGACCACAGGATGATGTCGAGATCGAGTACGCGCGGTCCCCAGCGCCGCCCGCCGCGCCGGCCAAAGCCGCGTTCGATCCGCTTGAGCGCCGCCAGCAGCGCGGGCGGATCGAGCGGGCTGTCGAGCACCGCCGCGCCATTGGCAAAGCCGCGCCCCGCCGGGCCGAGCGCCGCTGTCGCCACCACTGGCGCGACCGCCCGGACGGTGCCGAGCGCGGCCAGCGCCTGCGCCGCCGCGCGCACCACGCCGGCGGGCGATCCGTGCCGGTGATGGCGGCGGTTGGAGCCGATGGCGACGGCATAGCGTGTCTGCGGGCTTGCCCCTGTCATGCCGCTGCGCCTATCGCGGGGCGACCGCCATGATAAGCCCTGAAAACCCGCGCACGGCCGGATCGCCGGCCACGGCCCCGACGATCAGCCCCTGGCCCGCACTCGAGGCGCCGGCCGATTGCCCGCTCTGCCCGCGTCTGGCGGCGTTCCGGGACGCTCTGAGGGGCGAATATCCGGACTGGTGGAACGCGCCGGTGCCGGCCTTTGGCGATCCCGGCGCGTGGCTGGCGATCATCGGCCTTGCCCCCGGCAAGCATGGCGCCAACCGCACCGGCCGGCCGTTCACCGGCGATTTCGCCGGGGAGCTGCTGTATGACACGCTGCTGCATTTCGGGCTGGCGCGGGGCAGCTATGCCGCGCGGCCCGATGACGGGCTGGCGCTGCACGGCGCGGTGATCCTGAATGCGGTCAAATGCCTGCCGCCCGAAAACAAGCCGACCCCGGCCGAAGCCAATGCCTGCCGGCCGTTTCTGGCCCGCCAGCTCGATGCGCTGCCGGGGGTGCGGGTGATGGTGGCACTCGGCCAGATCGCGCATCAGCAGATCGTCCGCACCCTGGGCGGGCGGCAGGCCGATTACCGGTTCGGCCATCTGGCCGAACACCGGCTGCCGGGCGGGGCGGTGCTGATCGACAGCTATCACTGCTCGCGCTACAACCAGAATACCGGGCGGCTGACGCCGGACATGTTCGCCCAGGTCTTTGCCCGCGCGCTGGAGATTGGCGGGGCCTGACCCCCGGCCCGTAGCCGCCGGTTGGCAATTTTCCCGGTCAGAACACCGGATCGTCGGCGCTGTCCTTGCCATGGATGCCGCATTCGGTCTTGTCCCAGCCGCGCCAGCGCCCGGCGCGCGGGTCTTCGCCCGGGCGGACCTTGCTGGTGCAGGGCGAACAGCCGATCGACGGATAGCCCTGCGCCTCCAGCGGATGGCGGGGCAGATCGTGCGCGGCGAAATAGGCGTCGAGATCGGGCTTGGCCCAATCGGCGAGCGGGTTGATCTTCAGCCGCCCATCCTCGATCTCGAAGCGGGGCAGGGCCGCGCGCGTCCTGGCCTGAAAGCCCTTGCGGCCCGAAATCCATGCGTCGAAGCCGCCGAGCGCGCGGTCGAGCGGCTCGACCTTGCGCAGCGCGCAGCAGCCATCGGGATCATAGGACCAGCGCAGGCTGGTATTGTCCTTGAGCGCCAGCTGATAGGGATCGGGGCGGAACACGCGCAGATCGACAAAGCCCAGCCGCTCCGCCAGCTCGTCGCGATAGGCAAGGGTCTCGCCGAACATCTTCTGGGTGTTGATGAAGATCAGCGGCACCTGCCGGTCGACCGCAGCGACCAGATGCAGCAGCACCGCCGATTCGGCCCCGAACGAGGAAACAAGCGCGACCCGCCCGGCCAGTTCGGGGAGCAAGGCCGCCAGCATGTCGGCGGTCGCCACCCCGGCAAAGCGCGCCTCCAGCCGGGCGGCATCTTCGGGGGTGAAGGCCGGGGCGGTGTCGATCCGGTCGGTCAGGCGCGCGGGATCAGCCATGGCGCAGCGTCCAGATTGGCGCGCGGCCATCGGCCGCCGCCTGATAGACATGGCCATAGCGCGCCACCGCCGCATCCACCGCCGCCCGGTCGATCGGCACGCGCGGGGCAAAGCTGTCGAACCCGGCGCGGCGCATCGGCACGATCTGGTCGATCAGCACATCGCCCTCGGCGCGCAGTTCGCCGGTATAGCCATGTTCGCGCAGGATGCGCGCCGCCGAATAGCCGCGCCCGTCGCGAAAGCCGGGAAAGGCGATTTCGATCAGCCGCAGCCGCCCCAGATGCGGCAGCAGCGCGCGGGCATCGTCGCCCGGCTCGATGCGGACCGCCCCGGCATCGGCCTGGGCCAGAAACGCGTCGAGTGTCACCGCCGGCTCCTCCGCCGGATCGTCGTCGCGCAGCCTGAGCAGCTGATCAGCCATAGATCGCCTCCTTGAACGGCTCCATGCCGACGCGGCGATAGGTGTCGACAAAGCGTTCGCCCGCCGCCCGCAGCGTCAGATAACGGTCGGTGACCCGCTCGATCGCGTCGACGACGCCGTCCTCGTCAAACCCCGGCCCGGTGATGCGGCCGAGGCTGACATCCTCCGCCCCCGAACCGCCGAGCAGCAGCTGGTAATTCTCGGTGCCTTTGCGGTCGACGCCCAGAATGCCGATATGGCCGGCATGGTGGTGGCCGCAGGCATTGATGCAGCCGCTGATCTTGAGCTTGAGCTCGCCCAGATCGCGCTGCCGCGTCGGATCGGCGAAACGCTGCGCGATCTTCTGCGCGACCGGGATCGATCGGGCATTGGCGAGGCTGCAATAATCAAGCCCCGGACAGGCGATGATGTCGGTGATCAGATCGAGATTGGCCTCGGCCAGCCCGGCGGCGCTCAGCGCGTCCCACACCGCTTTCAGATCGGCGCGCGCGACATGCGGCAGCACGATGTTCTGGGCATGGGTGATGCGCAGCTCGTCATGGCTGTAGCGTTCGGCAAGGTCGGCGATCAGGTCGATCTGGTCGGCGCTGGCATCGCCGGGAATGCCGCCGACGGGTTTCAGGCTGATGTTGACGATCGCATGCCCCGGCACCTTGTGCGCCACCACATTGCGCGCGACCCAGGCGGTAAAGGCCGGATCGGCGGGCGTTTTGTCGCCATCTTCGCCGGGGCCATCTTCGCAGGGGCTGAGCGCCGGGCCGGCGAAGAAGCTGGTGATCCGCGCCAGTTCGGCGGCCGGCGGATCGATGCCCAGCGTCAGCACATGGGCGAATTCCTCCTCGACCTCGCGGCGATATTCATCGGCCCCGATCTCGTGCAGCAGGATCTTGATCCGCGCCTTGTAGATGTTGTCGCGCCGGCCATGGCGATTATAGACGCGCAGGCACGCCTCGATATAGCTGATCAGCTGATCGGCGGGCACGAAATCCTTGATCAGATGCGCGATCATCGGCGTGCGGCCCATGCCGCCGCCGGCATAGATGCGCGCGCCAAGGCTGCCGTCCGCGCCGCGCACGATCTGGATGCCGATATCGTGCAGCCGCATCGCCGCGCGGTCGGTGTCGCTGGCGATCACCGCGATCTTGAACTTGCGCGGCAGATAGCTGAACTCGGGGTGGAAGCTGCTCCACTGGCGCAGCAGCTCGGCCCAGGGGCGGGGATCGGTCACCTCGTCGGCGGCGGCCCCGGCATATTGATCCGAACTGATGTTGCGGATGCAATTGCCCGATGTCTGGATCGCATGCATCTCGACCGTCGCCAGCTCGGCCAGGATCTCGGGCGCGTCTTCCAGCCGGATCCAGTTGAACTGGATGTTCTGGCGGGTGGTGAAATGGCCATAGCCCCGGTCATAGCGGCGCGCGATATGGCCGAGCATCCGCATCTGCCGGCTGTCGAGCGTGCCATAGGGAATGGCGACGCGCAGCATATAGGCATGAAGCTGCAGATACAGGCCGTTCATCAGCCGCAGCGGCTTGAACTGGTCCTCGGTCATCTGCCCCGACAGGCGGCGCGCGACCTGATCGCGAAACTCGTCCACCCGCGCGGCGACCATCGCGGTATCATAGCTGTCGTAACGGTACATCAGGCCCCTCCGGTCGGGCGAATGGCAGAAAGATGCGGCATCAGATCACCCAGCTGCCCGCACCCGGATCGGCGGGCTGGAGCGACAGGTCGGGCCGGACGGTCGGGCCGAGCGCGCGGATGCGGTCCTTGATATGGGCCGGGCGCGGACCGTCCGGCCCGGGCACCGCGTCGATCACATAGGGGACGTTGACCCGCCGCGCGCCTTCTTCGCGGTGGGCGATGGCTTCGCCGTCCTGGCCGACATCGACGGCGTCGCCGATATGGCGCGACCAGCCGCTGCCCGCCCACCAGATCACATCGCCCGAGCCGAGATCGTTTCCGGTCAGCAGCTTCATGCCCGTGCCTCCGCCGTCATTGCTGGATGGGCGTCGGCCAGCGCCAGCATGTCCTGCGCGCGGCCGAGCGCCGCGACCTCGCCGACCACGATCAGCGCCGGGCTGGCGACGCGGGCGCGGTCGATCAGCCCGCCCAGATCGGCGAGCAGCGTGCGGAGCGCCCGCGACCCCGGCCGGGTGCCGCGTTCGAGCACGGCGACCGGCATGGCCGGCGACACGCCGTCGGCGATCAGCTTGTCGGCGATATCGGCCCCTGTGGCGACGCCCATATAGATGACGAGCGTGCGGCCCTGACCGGCAAGGCCCGACCAGTCCTGATCGGCCAGCCCCTTGCACTGGCCGGCGACGAAGCTGACCGCGCTCGACCAGTTGCGGTGGGTGAGGGGCAGCATCGCCTCGGCCGCGCAGCCGAGCGCGGCCGACACGCCGGGCACGACCTCGACCGCGATGCCGGCGGCCTCGCACGCCTCGGCCTCTTCGCCGCCGCGACCGAAGATGAACGGATCGCCGCCCTTCAGCCGGACGACGCGGCGGCCCGCGCGCGCCTCTGCCACCAGCAGGGCGTTGATCTCTTCCTGCGGCATCGAATGGCGGCTGCGCGACTTGGCGACCGACACGCGCGGTGCCCGGCTCAGGTCGAGGATGCGGGGATCGACCAGCCCGTCATGGACGATCAGATCGGCCTCGGCGAGCAGCCGGGCGGCCTTCAAGGTCAGCAGATCGGGATCGCCTGGCCCGGCGCCGACCAGCCAGACACGCCCCGCCGGGGCCTGCGCGTGAGAAGAGGCAGCTGTCATGCCCGCCACATGGGGCGGGGCGCGAACAGCGGCAAAGCAGCGATGCTTGGGTGGGCTTTAGCTGAGCTTTTCGGTGGCCGGATCGGCCAGCCCGACGCCGATCGAGGCGCGCGGCTGCTCCGCCTCGGTCGACACGACCGGATAGGCGCAATAATCGGCGGCGTAATAGGCGCTTGGCCGGTGATTGCCCGACCAGCCGATGCCGCCAAAGGGCGCGGCGGACGATGCCCCGTTGGTCGGCCGGTTCCAGTTGACGATCCCGGCCCGGATATTGGCCCAGAACTGGTCGTAATGCGCCGGATTGCCGCCGATCAGCGCGGCGGACAGGCCATAGCGTGTGGCATTGGCCTCGATAATCGCAGCCTCGAAATCGGCGACGCGCACCACCTGAAGCACCGGGCCGAACATTTCGGCATCGGGCCGGTCGGCAATGCCGGTCATGTCGATCAGGCCGGGTTTGAGGAACGGGCGGCGTTCGTCGGGCCGTTCCAGATGCTTGATCACCCGGCCGCCCTTCATCATCAGCGCGAGGAACGCCTCGGTCAGGCTGTCGGCGGCGTCATTGTCGATCACCGGGCCGAGGAACGGGGCCGGCGTCGCATGCGGATGATCGATGATCAGCCGCTCGGTCAGCTTCAGCAGCTCGGCCATCAGCGGCTCATACAGCCCGTCGCGCACGATCAGCCGCCGCGCCGCCGTGCAGCGCTGCCCGGCCGACATGAATGCCGACTGGACGATCAGCGCCGCTGCCGCCCCCAGATCGCCGGTGTCCCAGGCGATGATCGGGTTGTTGCCGCCCATTTCGAGCGCAAGGATCTTCTCCGGCGTCTCCGCGAACTGGCGGTTGAGCGCGAGGCCGGTGCGCGCCGAACCGGTGAACAGCAGCCCGTCAATCCCGTCATGCGCGGCAAGCGCCCGGCCCTGATCCGGCCCGCCGATCACGAGGCGGATCACGCCTTCGGGAATGCCGGCCTCGCGGTAGAGCGCGACCAGCGCCGCGCCGACCGCAGGCGTCTTTTCCGACGGCTTGAACACCACCGCATTGCCGGCGAGCAAGGCGGGGACGATATGGCCATTGGGCAGATGGGCGGGAAAATTGTAAGGCCCAAGCACCGCGAGCACGCCGTGCGGCTTGTGCCTGAGCGCCATTTTCGCGCCCATCGCGCCTTCCAGCCGCTTCTTGCCGGTCCGCTCGCTATAGGCCGAAATCGAGATGTCGACCTTGGCGATCACGCTGTCGACCTCGGTGCGCGCTTCCCACAGCGGCTTGCCGGTTTCGCGCGCGATCAGGTCGGCCAGCTTTTCGGCCTCGGCACGGACATGGTTGGCGAAACGGCGCAGCGTTTCCATGCGGACGGTGAAGGGCCGCGACGCCCAGTCAACCCATGACGCGCGCGCCAGCGCGACCTCATGGTCGACATCGCTGAGCGGGGCGCGCCACAGTTCGGCACCGGTCGCGGGTTCGTGGGACAGCAGCTCGGGCGTCATCTGCCCGCCTTCCAGCACCCGGCCCGTCCCCGGTCAAGCCGCAACTGCCGCCCCCATGCGCCGGATCGCCGTGATCTTGGCCTCGAGCGGCTGCCAGTCATCCCGTTCGGCGATGCGCGCCCAGATCGCCTCGACCTCGTCGATATGCATGCTGCACGGCGCATCGTCGCGCCAATAGGGATGGTCGGTCGCGCGCACCGGCTGCCGCCCGGCGACGGCGGCGATGAACGGCGCAAAGGCCGGCAGCGTGTAAAGCGGGTCGGCGGGCGAGGGGCCGCGCCGCGCGCCGCCCGCCCAGTCGAAAAAGAACCGGTCGATCTCGACCCCGGTTTCGATCAGCCCCTGTTCGATCGCGCGGACGAGCGCGACATCGGCCTCATCGTCGTCGCTGCGCGCCACCCCCAGCCGCCACAGCATCCGGTCGACCAAAGCCGCGCGGTAGAGCGGGGCGAACCGGTCCAGCTCGGCGATCAGCGCGTCGACATCGGCGATGTCGCGCAACGCGCCCGCCAGCTGCACCGCGTTCCACTGGATCGCCTCGGGCTGGTGGCCGAACGCATACAGCCCGGTCTGGTCGAAATAGGCGGCGACAAAGCCGGTGTCGAAGCGCGGCGTGAACCGCCATGGCCCGTAATCAAAGCTTTCGCCGCTGATGTTGATATTGTCGGTGTTGAGTACGCCATGGACGAAGCCGGCGGCGATATAGCTGGCGGCAAGCCGTGCGGTCGCCGCGACGACATGGCGCAGGAGCGCCACCGGATCGCCGCTGGCATCGTCATGATAGGTGGCCAGCGCATGCGCCGTCAGCCGTTCCAGCCCGGCCCGGTCGCCCAGATAGGCGAGGCGCTGGAAACTGCCGATGCGGATATGGCCATGGCTCATCCTGACCAGCACCGCCGAGCGGGTGGGCGAGGGCTCGTCGCCCCGGTGCAGCTGCTCGCCGGTTTCGATCACCGAAAAGGTGCGCGAGGTCGGCACGCCCAGCGCCTCGAGCATTTCGGTCGCCAGAATCTCGCGCACCGCGCCTTTGAGCGTCAGCCGCCCGTCGCCGAACCGGCTGTAGGGCGTCTGCCCCGATCCCTTGGTGCCAAGGTCGCGCCAAAGCCCGTCCCGGTCGCGCAGCTGCGCGAACAGAAAGCCGCGCCCGTCGCCGATTTCGGGATTGTACACGCGGAACTGGTGGCCGTGATAACGCAGCGCCAGCGGCTGCGGCAGATTGCCGGGCAAGGGCGTGAAGCGCCCGAAATGGCGGACCCAGCCGGCATCGTCCAGCTCGTCCAGCCCGATCATCGCCGCCGCGCGGTCGTTGCGGAACCGCAGGATGGTCGCGGGAAAATCGGCCGCCTCCACCGGATCGGCAAGGAAATCGGCAACGGCGGCAATCGGCACGTCTGGCTGGGGTTGCGGGGCATCGGCCATGCCGTGATATGGGGGGCTTGGGCAGTGGGACGCAAGCATGGCCGGGTTCGCGCACGGATATTGGTGGTCGAACGACGGGCTGAGGCTGCATTACCGCGACTATGCGGGCGGGGCCGATGGCCGCCCGCCGATCCTGTGCCTGCCGGGGCTGACCCGCAATGCGCGCGATTTCGAGGCGCTGGCGGAACGGCTCAGCCCGGCATGGCGGGTGATCGCGCCCGAGTTTCGCGGCCGGGGCGAAAGCGCCTATGCCAAGGATCCGATGAGCTATGTCCCGCTCACCTATGTGCAGGACGTCGAGGCGCTGATCCGCCAGCTCGAGCTGGAGGCATTTGTGTCGATCGGCACGTCGCTGGGCGGGCTGGTGACGATGCTGATGGCCGGCGCCGAGCGCGAGCGGCTGAAGGGCGTGGTGCTCAATGATGTCGGCCCGGCGCTCGAACCGGCGGGGCTGGCGCGCATCCGCACCTATGTCGGCAAGGGCGGCAACTGGCCGACCTGGCTGCACGCCGCGCGCGCGCTGGCCGAGACCAACCGCTCCGCCTATCCGGGCTATGGCATCGAAGACTGGCTGGCGATGGCCAAGCGGCTTTACCGGCTGTCGTCGTCGGGCCGCATCGTCATCGATTATGATCCGCGCATCGCCGAACCGATGCGCCTGCCGGGCGGGGAGGCGGGGATCGACCTGTGGCCCGCGCTCGAACCGCTGCGCGGCGTGCCGCTCGTCATCCTGCGCGGGGCGCTGTCCGATCTGCTGGCCGAGGCGACGGTCGCGCGGATGCAGCAGCTGCTGCCGCTGGCCGAGGCGGTGACGGTGCCCGGCGTCGGCCATGCGCCGACCCTGGCTGAGCCGGCGGCGGTGGCGGCAATCGATGCGCTGCTGGCCCGCGTCTGGCCGGTCGCGGGACGATAAGCGGCTTGGCCGGTGAAAAACCGGTTTTGCGCTTCGCATGAAATCCATGCATAGGGCGCAGCATGAACGCAGCGACTATGGGGTTTAAGGGCCTTCGCCCGATCGTTTATGCCGGCCGGGAAGTCTGGCCGCTTGTCGAAGGGGGCAAGGGGGTTTCCGCCACCAACCATGCCAGTTCGGGCGCCTGGGCGGCGGCCGGGGGCATCGGCACGGTGTCGGCCGTCAATGCCGACAGCTATGATGCCGAAGGGCGGGTGATCCCGCAAATCTACCGCGCCCGCACCCGGCGCGACCGGCATGAAGAGCTGATCCAATATGCCATTGACGGCGCGGTCGAGCAGGTGCGCCGCGCTTATGACATGGCTGGCGGTCGCGGTGCGATCAACATCAACGTGCTGTGGGAAATGGGCGGGGCGCAGCGCGTGCTGCACGGCGTGCTGGAGCGGACGCGCGGGCTGGTCGCCGGCGTGACCTGCGGTGCGGGCATGCCCTATAAGCTGTCGGAAATCGCGGCATCCTATGGCGTCAGCTATCTGCCCATCGTCAGCTCGGCGCGCGCGTTCCGCGCGCTGTGGAAGCGCGCTTATTCCAAGGCATCGGAATGGCTGGGCGCAGTCGTTTATGAAGATCCCTGGCTGGCGGGCGGGCATAACGGCCTGTCCAACGCCGAAGATCCGCTGAAGCCCGAGGATCCTTATCCGCGCGTGAAGGCGCTGCGCGAGACGATGCGCGAGGGCGGGATTTCCGACGATGTGCCGATCGTGATGGCCGGCGGCGTCTGGTATCTGCGCGACTGGAACGACTGGATCGACAATCCCGAACTCGGCACCATCGCGTTTCAGTATGGCACGCGCCCGCTGCTGACCAAGGAAAGCCCGATCCCCGATGAATGGAAGGCGCGGCTGATGACGCTGGAGGAGGGCGATGTCCTGCTCCACCGTTTCTCGCCGACCGGTTTCTATTCCTCGGCGGTGCGCAACCCGTTCCTGCGCGACCTTGAGGCGCGGTCGGAACGCCAGATCGCCTTTTCGATGGAGCAGGCGGGCGACCATCAATATCAGCTCGATGTCGGGGTGCGCGGCAAGCATTTCTGGGTGACGCGCGGTGATCTGCTGCGCGCGCGCGAATGGCACGGCCTTGGCTTTACCGAAGCGCTGAAGACGCCGGACAACACTTTGGTGTTTGTCACGCCCGAGGACAAGGTGGTGATCCGCAAGGATCAGGCCGATTGCATGGGGTGCCTCAGCCAGTGTGCGTTTTCGTCCTGGGCGGACAATGAGGAAAACGCGACCGGGCGGCTGGCCGATCCGCGCAGCTTCTGCATCCAGAAGACGCTGCAGGACATTGCCCATGGCGGCGATGTGGACCGCAACCTGATGTTTGCCGGCCACAATGCCTATAACTTCAAGCGCGATCCCTTTTATTCAAACGGGTTCGTGCCGACGGTCAAGCAGCTGGTCGACCGCATCCTGACCGGCGACTGAAACCGCACGGGGCCGGGCGCATCACCGCCCGGCCCCGCCAGATCTCAGGCCCGCCTTCTCAGGTCCGCTCTCTCAGGCCCAGCCTTCCAGCACCTGATCGGGCGGGCGGTGGCCGTCCGCCCAGATGCGGATATTGGCGATCACCTTTTCACCGGTCGCATGCCGCGCCTCGATGGTGGCCGAGGCCATGTGCGGCAGCAGCACGACATTGGACAGGCCGATCAGCCGGGAATCGACCGCCGGTTCATGCGCGAACACATCCAGCCCCGCCCCGGCGATGATGCCCTGTTCAAGCGCATCGATCAGCGCCGGTTCGTCGACGATCTCGCCCCGGGCGATGTTGATCAGATAGCCTTGCCGGCCAAGCAGGGCGAGCCGGCGCGCGTCGATCAGATGATGGGTCGCGGCATTGTGCGGACAGTTGATCGACAGCATGTCGATTTCGGTCAGCATGTCGTCCAGTTCGGCATGATAGGTCGCATCGACCGCCTTTTCGACGACATGGGGCAGGCGGCGGCGGTTGTGATAATGGATCGCGATGCCGAAGCCGCGGGCGCGCAGCGCGATCGCCTGGCCGATACGCCCCATGCCGACAATGCCGAGCTTCTTGCCCGACACGCGCCGCCCGAGCATCGCGGTCGGCCCCCAGCCGGCCCATTCGCCCGACCGCACCAGCCGTTCGCCTTCCGACAGGCGGCGCGGCACCGCCAGGATCAGCGCCATCGCCATGTCGGCGGCATCGTCGGTCAGCACGCCCGGCGTGTTCGTCACCAGAATGTCGCGTGCGCGCGCCGCGCCCAGATCGATATGATCGACGCCATTGCCGTAATTGGCGATCAGCTTCAGCCGCGGCCCGGCGGCGGCGATCAGCGCGGCATCGACCCGGTCGACAATGGTCGGCACCAGCACATCGGCATCGGCGATCAGCGCGGCCAGCCGCTCGGGCGGCAGGGGCCGCTCTTCGGCCAGCGGCACGACATCGAACAGCTCGCGCATCCGCGCTTCGATCGCGTCGGGCAAGCGGCGCGTGACGACGACCCTGGGGCGAGCAAGAACAGCCATGGCAGGAGCTAGGCGGGCCGGGCGGCGCGCGTCAAGCTCGGCCGGCGGGGTTGATGCGCGCCGCCGCCTCGGGCAACACGGGGGCCATGAACTCTGTGACTGTCAAGCGCGCCCTGATCCTGGCTGCCGCGCTGCTGCTGCCGGCGGGCGATGCGCTCGCCCTGCAAAAGACGCCGCCTTACTGGGCCTCCATCGTTCCCGGTCAGGCGCGCACCCGCACCGGGCCGGGGCGCAATTATCCGGCGATGTGGATGTATCAGCGGCGCGGCCTGCCGGTCCGGGTGGTCGCGGTGTTTCCCGCCTGGCGCAAGGTCGAGGATCCAGACGGCGCGCAGGGCTGGATGCAGGCCAATATGCTGAGCGACGACCGCATGGCGATGGTGCGTGGCGGCGAAGCGGCGCTGCGCACCCGGCCGGAGGCGGGGGCGCCGATTGCGTGGCGTGCCGCTGACGGCGTGATCGGCCGGCTGCGCGCCTGCGCCGATGGCTGGTGCGAACTCGACATTGCCGGGCGGCGCGGCTGGGTGGAAACCGGCCGGCTGTGGGGCGTGGCGGCGGACGAGCGCCTGAACCGCTAAGCTAAGATTGCCGCTCAGCCGCCGGGCGGGGCCATGGCCACCCCCGCCGCCCCGGTTCTGGTGTCGATGGCGATGATCCGCACCGCCCGCCCGGCCAGCGCCGCCGCCGGAATCCGTGCCGCGAACAGCCCGGTCTGGCCGGCATAATCGAGCCGGTGGCGCGCCTGTTCACGCCCGGCGGCATCGACCAGCACGGCGCTGACATCGAACCGGGCTGAATCCCACAGCCCGCCCGGTTCGATCGGGCAGCCGCACATCAGCATCACTTGCGCGGCGATGCGCGCCGATCCGTCCGCCTCCGCTGCGGCGGGGGGCGATGGCCGCACGACCAGCCCGGGCAGTTCGAGCACGATCCCGTCGCCAAGCGTCGCCGCCGAGCCGGGGATCAGCCAGCGCGTGACCGCGACGCTGACCGCCGATTGCGGATCGCTGGCCGGGCCATAGGCGCTGATCTGCACCAGCTGCGGCCGGTCGAGGTCGAGCGTCGCGCGAAAGGCGGCGGTGCGCTCATCGGCCAGCGCCGCTCCGCGCGGCTGCGGCCCCATGATCCGCCCGGTGTCACCGGTGCCGCCGCTGGTCGGCCCTTCGGCCAGCAGCCGCCCGGTCGCGGCATCGGTGATCCGCACCATCGCCCCGCCCATCGACGAGCCGACATATTTGCCGCCTTGGCTGAGCACGCGGACCGTGACCGGCGTCGGCTCGGCACTGGCGGGCACTGCCAGCAAAGCCGCCGCAACACCCGGCAGCAGCCGGGACAAAAGGCCGGGAAATGTCATCGGGCGATGGTCCTTTGCCTGTTGGGCCTCATGGTGGAGCCATGTGCCGGCCACCAGTCTAGCAGGGCGGGCGGGGCGGCGGAAATGGTTCGATCATCGGGATAGACGAACCCATATGGCAAGATATCTTGACAAAAACGGCCAGATCGGCTAGTCATGCAAGGCTTGGCGCTGCGTTTTTGCGTCGCGCTCCCCCCTTCAGGAACATCATCATGACCGAACGGCGTGCCCGGCCGTCGCGGCGCTTTGCCGGCGCTGCGCGGACCCGTTTCCTCGATGCGCTGGCGGGGTGCGCGACGGTGCGCGAGGCGGCGCGGGCTGCCGGCGTGTCGCACGACACCGTCTATCGTCACCGGCTGCGCGATGCCGGGTTCCGCGCCGATTGGGCGCGCGCGATCGATCAGGCCTATGCCCGGATCGAGGCCGAACTGATCGGCGAGGCCGCTGCCGCGCTCGCCGATCCGGGCGCGGCCGACGAACAGCCGGACATGGCCGACCCGCCGGGCAGCCGTGCCCCCGCCGACAAGGCGGTGTGGGACCGGGCGCTGCAATTGCTGCGGCTGCACCGGATGGGCACCCGCGCAGATGCCGATGCGGCGGCTGGTACCGGTGCGGCCATGCCGGTTGAAGAGGCGCGGGCGCGGCTGATCGCGCGGCTGGTGGCGATGGGGCTGGTCGGGCGGGCGGACTGATCGGTGGCCGGCAGCAGGGGAGGGATGACAGGCATGACCGGAACCGGGGCCGACGCGCGCGCGGCGCAGGCGTGGCTGGATGCATTGCGCGGGCTGCCGGGCGATGCGGTGCTGGACGCGCTGCGCGCGCTGCCCGATGCGGTGTCGTTCGCGCTCGCCGCCGACTGGCAGAGCTTTGCACTCGCCGGGCAACGGCCGCCGCCCGGCGACTGGCGGATCTGGCTGCTGATGGCCGGGCGCGGCTATGGCAAGACGCGCGCCGGGGCCGAATGGGTGTCGGCGCTGGCGCGCGCCGATGGCGGGCTGCGCATCGCGCTTGTCGGTGCTACGCTCGACGATGTCCGGCAGGTGATGGTGGAGGGCGAAAGCGGCATTCTGGCCGTCGCCCGCGCGCATGAACGGCCGCGCTGGTATCCCAGCCGCAGGCTGCTGCGCTTTTCCTCGGGGGCCGAGGCCCATGCCTATTCGGCCGAACGGCCCGATGGCCTGAGGGGGCCGCAGCACCATCATGGCTGGTGCGACGAACTCGCCAAATGGCGGCACGCCGATGCGGCGTGGGACAATCTGCGGATGGGGATGCGGCTGGGCGCGCATCCGCGCCTGCTGATCACCACCACCCCCCGGCCGACGCCGCTGCTCCAGCGCATTCTCGGCCTGCCCGATGTCGCGGTGGCGCATGGGCGGACGGCCGAAAATCCGCATCTGGCCGCCGCGGTGCGCGCCGATCTGCACGCCAGCTATGGCGGCACACGGCTCGGCCGGCAGGAACTGGACGGCGAGATGCTGGCCGATGTCGAAGGCGCGCTGTGGACGCGTGCGGCGATCGAAGCGGCGCGGCGGCCCCGGCCGGCGGCGCTTGCCCGGGTGGTGATCGGGGTCGATCCGCCGGCCAGCGCCGGGGGCGTGTGCGGGGTGGTCGTCGCCGGGGCCGATGCCGCCGGGCAGCTTTACGTGCTGGGCGATGCCAGCCTGTCCGCCGCGCCGCATGGCTGGGCCGCCGCCGTCGCCGCCGCCGCGCGCGACTGGCAGGCCGATCTGGTGGTGGCGGAGGCCAATCAGGGCGGCGACATGGTGGGGGCGGTGCTGGCCGCCGCCGATGTCGCGCTGCCGCTGCGGCTGGTTCATGCCAGCCGGGGCAAGGCGGCGCGGGCCGAGCCGGTGGCGCTGCTGTTCGAACGCGGCACCGCCTTTCTGGCCGGCTGCTTCCCGGCGCTTGAAGACCAGATGGCCGGGCTGCTCGCCGGGGGCGGCTATGCCGGGCCGGGGCGCAGCCCCGACCGCGCCGATGCGATGGTGTGGGCGATGACCGCGCTGATCGGCGGCGCACGGCCGCGCGCCGCGGTCAGCCGCCTCTGAGGTTGTGCGCGCATCAATTGCTATTGCGAATCGATCTCACTCGCAATAGCAAGCGGGCCATGCTGATTCCCTCGCTCCTCGCCGCGGCTGCCAATGCCGCGCTCGTCGCCGACGCGGCCCCCGCCGAGGCGGGTCCGGTCATCACCGTCACCGCCACCCGTGAACCGCGCAGCGTCGACGAGGTGCCGGCCATCGTCACCGTGATCGATGCCGACCGGATTGCCGATGAACTGGCCAGCGATGTCCGCGATCTCGTCCGCTTCGAACCCGGCATCACCGTGCGCCGCGCGCCCAGCCGGTTCGGCGCGGCGTTCGGGTCCACGGGGCGCGACGGCAATGCCGGGATCAACATTCGCGGCATCGAGGGCAATCGCGTGCTGATCCAGGTCGATGGCGTGCGCGTGCCCGACGGGTTCGAGTTTGGCGCGCAGGCCGCCGGGCGCGGCGATTATGTCGATCTGGGGCTGATCAAATCGGTCGAGATCCTGCGCGGCCCGGCCTCGGCGCTTTATGGCAGTGACGGGCTGGCGGGGGCGATCAGCTTCCAGACCAGCGATCCCGAGGATCTGCTGACCGGCGGGCAGAGTTTTGCCGGCAGCGTGCGTGCGGCCTATGACAGCGCCGATCAGCAATGGTCGAACACCGCGATCCTTGCCGGGCGCTCGGGCGACTGGTCGGCGCTGATTGCTTACACGCGGCGCGACGGGCAGGAACTGGACAATCAGGGCAGCAACGACGCGCCCAATGCCAACCGCACCACCCCCAATCCGCAGGACACGCGCGGCAATGCGGTGCTGGGCAAGCTGGTCTGGTCACCCGATGCCGCCAACCGCATCCGCCTGACCGCCGAATATAATGACAACCGCATCGCCACCAATGTGCTGAGCGGCATCGCCCCGGTGGCGACCGCGCCGACCAGCGTGATCGGGCTTACGGCGCGCGATACCGTCAGCCGCCACCGCGTCGCGCTCGACTGGCGGCGCGAAGGCGATGGCGCGATCCGCTTCATGCAGGCGAGCCTCTGGTATCAGGATGGCGAGAACCGCCAGTTCACCGCCGAGGACCGCAACACCGCCGCCGACCGCACCCGGCTCAACACATTCGACAACCGGGTGATCGGCGCGGCGCTGGAGCTGCGCTCGACACTGGCCACCGGCCCGGTCAGCCACAGCCTTGTCTATGGCGCCGACGGCTCGATCACCCGCCAGAACGGGCTGCGCGACGGCACGGTGCCGCCGGCCGGCGAAACCTTCCCGACACGGGCGTTTCCGACCACCGATTTCACGCTCGCCGGGCTGTTCCTGACCGACGAGATCCGCATCGGCGACGGGGCGGTGACGCTGTTCCCGGCGCTGCGTTTCGACCATTTCTCGCTCGATCCGCGTGCCGATGCGCTGCTGCCGCAATTCCGCGCGGCCGAACAGAGCGGATCGCGCCTGTCGCCCAAGCTTGGCGCGACGGCGCGGCTGGGAGGAGGGCTCAGCCTGTTCGGCCAATATGCGCAAGGGTTCCGCGCCCCGTCGCCGACGCAGGTCAACAACTTCTTCTCTAACCCGCTGCAAAACTACATCTCGATCGCCAATCCCGATCTGCGCCCCGAAACCAGCGCGACCGTCGAGGGCGGGGTGCGGTTCGGCAGCCGCGAGGTGTCGGCCAGCGTCACCGCATTTCAGGCGCGCTACCGGCGCTTCATCGCCCAGCAGCTGGTCGGCGGCACGCTGACGCCGGCCGATCCGGGGGTGTTCCAGTTCGTCAATCTCGACCGGGTGCGGATCAATGGCTGGGAAGGGCGGCTCGACTGGCGCAGCCGCTCGGGCGTCACGACGCGCTTTGCCATCGCCTATGCCAAGGGCGACGTCATCGCCCCCGATGGCGGCCGCAGCCCGCTGGTGACGATCAATCCGGTCAACGTCGTGGTCGGGGCCGGCTATCGCGATCCCGGCGGGCGGTTCGGCGGCGAGCTGATCCTGACATCGAGCGCGCGCAAGGCCGCCGACCGGGCCGAGGGGCTGTGCACCGGCCCGTGCTTCCGCCCCGATGGCTTCACCATCCTCGATCTGACCGCCTTCTGGCGGCTGTCGCCGGCGCTTACCGTGCGCGCGGGCGTGTTCAACCTCACCGACGCCAAATATGCCTGGTGGGCCGATGTGCGCGGCCTGCCGGCCAGCTCGACCGTCACCGACGCCTTCACCCAGCCCGGCCGCAATGTCAGCGCCTCGATCAGCGCGCGCTTCTGACCGGCCCGGCACATTTTCGACAGAACATCCTGATATGGGGAGAAAACAGATGAAGCTCAGGCATTTGCTGCTTGCCGCCGCGATGACCCTCAGCCCGTTTGCGCTTCAGGCGCAGGCTGGTCCGGGCCAGGCTGAACCCGCTCCGGCCATCCAGTCATCGCGGCTGGGCGCGGACGAGGCGGCGGCCTTTGCCGCCGACCGGGCGGCGATCCTCGGCATGGCCGGCGACTATCGCGTCCGCTTCGACATGCAGGAAGCGACCGCATGGGCCGCGGGCTATCAGCCGCTCGACCGCAAGATTTCGGGCGGCCATGAGATCGTCCGGGTGATCGAGGACAGCGGCCGCCACATCAAGCTTCAGCATCTGCTGATCGCCAGCCATGACGGCAAAAGCCATGTCATCAAGCATTGGCGGCAGGACTGGACCTATGAACCCGAAACCGTGCTCACCTATCAGGGCAAGGACCGCTGGGTGCTGACCCCGGTGGGCGCGGCGGAGCGGCGCGGCGCATGGTCGCAGACGGTGTGGCAGACCGATGATTCGCCGCGTTATGGCGGGGTCGGGCGCTGGACGCTCACCGGCGGCGTGCCGCGCTGGCGCTCGGGCTGGACGTGGCGGCCGCTGGCGCGCCGCGATGCGGTGCGCAAGCCCGTTTACGACCGCTATCTGTCGATCAACCGCCATTCGCCGGCCCCGGGGGGCGGCTGGATCCACTGGCAGGACAATCTGAAAATGGGCCCCGACAGCGCCGGCGGCCCGCCCCGGCCGGTGGTGCAGGAATATGTGCTCAACAGCTATACCCGCTTTGGCGATTATGACGTCGCGGCCGGCGATGCCTATTGGGGCAAGACGCAAGCCTATTGGGCGGGCGTGCGCGCGGCATGGGACGCGGCGATTGCGCGCGGGCGCGGCGTGACCATCGCCGAAGAGGCGGAGACCGGCTCGGTCGTCGCCGCCCGGCTGATGGAACTGGCCGACGAGATTGTGGATGGAAAGCGCGAAACCGGCCCGGCCATTGCCGAGGCGCGGGCGCTGATCGCCAAGCATAGCCGGTAAACATCCCCCAAACTGGCCCGCCCCGCTGTCCCGGCTCTGGCTGCCGGGCAGAGCCACGGGGCGGGCATCCTTTTGCCTTTTTGCCCGCCTGCCGGCCTGATTTGCTGGCCGCTTGCGCAACGGCGGCGGGAATGTCACCTTGCCGTCATCGCAGCCGTTCGGGGGGATGAGCATGCACGGGGGACAGGAGTTTTTTCCGGGGCCGGGCGGGTCCGCGCGGGGCAGCTTTGCCGACCGCGTCGACACACCGGCATTTCGCGCCGAACTGGCGCGCGCCCGCGCCCATGTCGCGGCGCTTGAGGCCGAATATCGCACCGCCGTCGCCCGGACGCGCCCCTCGACCGATGCGCGGCACGATGCCGGGACCGGCCATTTGCTCGGCCGCTCGCCCATCGACCGCGCCTGCAATGCCGCGATCTGGGCGGTCATCGCCCTGCCGGTGGTGCTGGGCATCGCCGCGCTGGTGCGGCGGCTGCTGTTCGGCTGAACGCCGCCGGCCGGGTGGCCGGTGCCGTGCGTCAGCCCCGGGCCGGCCCGGTGGCGTCTTCGGCCCCGTCTTCAGCCTCGACCTCGGCGATATCGGCCGGCCCCGCGGCGCTGGTCGCGCGGCGCTTCAGCCGGTGCTCGCGATAGACGATGTACAGCCCGCTGCCGATGATCAGCGGCGCGCCCGCCCATAAGGTCGGCCCCGGCACGGTGCCGAACACCAGCCAGCCGATCAGCGCCGCCCAGATCAGGTTCGAATAGTCGATCGGCAGCACCACCGACACCGGAGCCAGCCGCAGCGAGGCGGTCAGGCCAAGCTGCGCCAGCGCGCCGGTGATGCCAAGGGCGAGCAACAGGCCGAAGGTCGGCGCATCATGCACCTTGGCGGCAACCGGCATGGCAAAGGCGAGCGCGGCCGTGCCCATCACCGTGAACCAGAACACCGTCGTCGTCGCGCTTTCGGTGCGCCCGATCTGGCGCAGCGTGATGCTGACCCCGGCGACGACCAGCGCCGCGGTCAGCCCGACCGCGACGCCAAGCGGCGGCAGCGCGGCGTTGCGCGGATCAACGACCAAAGCGACGCCGACAAAGCCGACCACCACCGCCGACCAGCGGTGCCGCCCGACCTTTTCCTTCAGAATCAGCGCCGACAGGATGGTCGCGAAGATCGGCGTGGTGAACAGGATCACCGTCGCCTCGGCAAGCGGCAGCAGCAGATAGGTGCTGAAGTTGAGCGCCATGCCGGTCAGCCCGATCACCGTGCGCCAGCCATGCGCGCCCAGCCTTTTGGTGCGCACCGAGGCGAAGCCGGGTCCGGCCCAAAGCCAGCCCAGCACCAGCGGCAGTGCCAGCGCCTGACGATAGAAGATGCTTTCGACGAGCGACACGTCATGCGCCTCGACGAGCTTGACGAGCGTAAACATGAGGGTGAGCGCAATCGCCGCGGCAAGCCGGATCAGGATCGCAAGCAACGGGCGTTCGGCGCGCATCGCAGCCATTAATCGGGCCTCCCCCGGTCCGGCCCGGCCATCATCTCCGCTCTCATCTCTCCCTCTTGTGCGGAATCGGCGGACGGCGCTAGGGGCCGGGTGAGAAAAGCACGAAACAAAATTGCGTCCCGCCCCGTCGCCGGTCCCGGCGGCACAGGCTTATCGGCCGCCCCCAAGGCGGCAGCAGGAGAGTTGACCGGCTTATGCGCGAGATTTCCCATGTCATCGTCGGCGATGCCGGCGTTTCGCCCCGCACGGGCGATGTGTTCGATCCCAATAGCGGTCAGGTGCAGGCGCGGGTGGCGCTGGGCGACCGGGCGCTGCTCGACCGCGCGGTGGCGGCGGCCGAGGCCGCGCAGCCGGCCTGGGCGGCGACCAACCCGCAGCGCCGCGCGCGGGTGATGTTCCGGTTCAAGGAACTGGTCGAAGCGAACATGGACGAGCTGGCCCGGCTGCTGTCGTCCGAACATGGCAAGGTGATTGCCGATGCCAAGGGCGACATCCAGCGCGGGCTGGAGGTGATCGAGTTCTGCTGCGGCATCCCCCATGCGCTGAAGGGCGAATATAGCCAGGGTGCAGGCCCCGGCATCGACGTCTATTCGATGCGTCTGCCGCTGGGCATCGGTGCGGGGATCACGCCGTTCAACTTCCCGGCGATGATCCCGATGTGGATGTTCGGCCCGGCGATTGCGTGCGGCAATGCCTTTATCCTGAAACCCTCGGAGCGCGACCCCTCGGTCCCCGTCCGTCTGGCCGAGCTGATGCGCGAGGCGGGGCTGCCCGAAGGCGTGCTGCAGGTCGTGCATGGCGACAAGGAAATGGTCGATGCGATCCTCGACCATCCGGCGATTGCGGCGGTCAGTTTCGTCGGTTCGTCCGACATTGCCCATTATGTCTATCGGCGCGGCGTCGATGCCGGCAAGCGCGTGCAGGCGATGGGCGGGGCCAAGAATCACGGCATCGTCATGCCCGATGCGGACATGGATCAGGTGGTGAAGGACCTGACCGGCGCGGCATTCGGCTCGGCGGGCGAACGCTGCATGGCGCTGCCGGTCGTCGTGCCGGTCGGCGAGAACACCGCCGACCGGCTGCGCGAGGCGCTGCTGCCCGCGATTGCGGCGCTGCGCATCGGCGTGTCGACCGATGACGAGGCGCATTACGGGCCGGTGGTCAATGCCGCGCACAAGGCGCGCGTCGAACAATGGATCCAGACCGGCGTCGATGAAGGCGCGGAGCTGGTTGTCGACGGGCGCGGCTTTACCCTGCAGGGGCATGAGCAGGGCTTTTTCATCGGCCCGAGCCTGTTCGACCATGTCACCCCCGACATGCAGAGCTATCGCGAGGAGATTTTCGGCCCGGTGCTGCAGATCGTCCGCGCGCCCGATTTCGAAACCGCGCTGCGCCTGCCGAGCGCGCATCAATATGGCAATGGCGTCGCCATCTTCACCCGCAACGGCCATGCCGCGCGCGAGTTTGCGGCGCGGGTGAATGTCGGCATGGTCGGCATCAACGTGCCGATCCCGGTGCCGGTCGCCTATCACACCTTTGGCGGCTGGAAGCGTTCGGCGTTTGGCGACACCAACCAGCACGGCATGGAAGGCGTGCGCTTCTGGACGCGGATCAAGACCGTCACCCAGCGCTGGCCCGACGGCTCGCCGGACGGCGGCAACGCCTTTGTCATTCCCACCATGGGCTGAACCGATGACCAACCAGTTCGACCTGACCGACGACCAGCGCGAGATTCAGGAGCTTGCGCGCCGTTTCACCGCCGAGCGGATCACCCCCCATGCCGGCGAGTGGGACGAAAAACACATCTTCCCGCGCGACACGATCCGCGCGGCGGCCGAGCTTGGCTTCGGCGCCATCTATGTGTCCGAGGATTCGGGCGGCATCGGGCTGGGGCGGCTCGAGGCGGCGCTGATCATGGAGGCGATGGCCTATGGCTGTCCGTCGACCAGCGCCTTCATCTCGATCCACAACATGGCCGCGTGGATGATCGACCGGTTCGGGTCGGATGCGCTCAAGGCGCGCTATCTGCCCAGGCTGGTCGGGATGGACTGGATCGCCAGCTATTGCCTGACCGAGCCGTCATCCGGCTCGGATGCGGCGGCGCTCAAGACCCGCGCGGTGCGCGACGGCGATGATTTCATCGTCTCGGGCACCAAGCAGTTCATCTCGGGCGGCGGCGAGAATGAGCTGTATCTGGTCATGGTCCGCACCGGGGCCGAAGGGCCCAAGGGGATCAGCTGCCTCGCGATCGAAAAGGACATGCCCGGCGTGTCGTTCGGCGCCAATGAGCGCAAGCTTGGCTGGCATTCGCAGCCGACCGCGCAGGTGATCCTCGACAATGTCCGCGTGCCCGCCGCCAATCTGGTCGGCGGCGAGGGCGAGGGGTTCCGCATCGCGATGATGGGGCTGGACGGCGGGCGGCTGAACATCGGTGCCTGCTCGCTGGGCGGGGCGCAGCGCGGGCTGGACGAGGCGGTCGCCTATGTGAAGGACCGCCAGCAATTCGGCCAGCCGATCGCCGAGTTCCAGAACACCCAGTTCATGCTGGCCGACATGGCGACCGAGCTGGAAGCGGCGCGGGCGCTGCTCTATCTCGCCGCTGCCAAGGTGACCGCCGATGCGCCCGACAAAACGCGCTTTGCCGCGATGGCGAAGCGGCTGGCGACCGACACCGGCTCGTCGGTGGTCGACCGCGCGCTCCAGCTGCATGGCGGCTATGGCTATCTGATGGATTATCCGATCGAACGGTTCTGGCGCGACCTGCGCGTCCATTCGATCCTTGAGGGGACGAATCAGGTGATGCGGATGATCGTCGGCCGGGACCTGCTGCGCCAATGAGCGGCGCGGCACCCGAAGCGGCCGGCATCATCGCCGCAACCGAAGGCGGCGTCGGCCGCATCCGGCTCGACCGGCCATCGGCGATCCATGCGCTGACCCGGCCGATGTGCGCGGCGGTGCTCGCCGCGCTCGACGGCTGGAGCCGCGACGATGCGGTGCGCGCGATCCTGATCGACCATGCCGCCGGGCGCGGTTTCTGCGCCGGCGGCGACATCCGCATGCTGGCGGACTCTGGCGCGGGCGACGGGGCGGAGGCGCGCGCTTTCTTCCACACCGAATACCGGATGAACCACCGGCTGTTCACCTACGCCAAGCCGCTGGTCGCGTTCATGGACGGGATCACCATGGGCGGCGGCGTTGGCCTCGCCATGCCCTGCCGGTTCCGCGTGGCGACCGAAAACACCCGCTTTGCGATGCCCGAAACCGGGATCGGCCTGTTCCCCGATGTCGGCGGCGGCTGGTATCTGTCGCGGCTGCCGGGGCGGGTGGGGCAGTTTCTGGCCCTGACCGGGGCGCGGCTCGACGGGGCGGAATGCCTGCTGCTCGGCCTTGCCACCCATTACATCCCGTCCGCCGCGCTGGATGAGGTGAAGGCGCGCATCGCCGCCGATCCGGGCGCGCTCGAAGCGATCCTCGAGGCTTATGACACTGATCCGCCCCCGGCGCGGATCGAGGACAATCTGCCGCTGATCGACCGGCTGTTCGCGTCTGATCGGCTGGAGGAGATTTTCGCCGATCTCGCCGCCGATCCGTCCGACTGGGCGGCGCGGGAGCTGAAGACGCTCACCACCAAATCGCCGCAGACGATGAAGGTCGCGCTGCGCCAGCTGGCCGAGGGCGCGGAGATGGCCGATTTCGCCGCCGAAATGGCGCAGGAATATGCCATTGCCGCCCGTGTCGTGCAGATGCCCGACTTTCTCGAGGGCGTGCGCGCGGTGATTATCGACAAGGACAATGCCCCGCGCTGGACGGCGGCGCGGCCGGAAGACGTGCCCGATGCGCTGATCGACGGCATTTTTGCGCCGCTGCCGGCCGACCAGGCCTGGACCCCCGCTGACTGATCTTCGCTGCCAAGGACCCGAATGATGCGCCATGAGACCATCCTGATCGAACGCCATGATGCGGTGACGCTGGTGCGGCTGAACCGGCCGCAGGCGCTCAACGCGCTCAACAGCCAGGTGCTGGCCGAGCTGATCGACGTGTTCGCCGCCTATGACGCCGATCCGGCGCAGCGCTGCCTGGTGCTGACCGGCAGCGAAAAGGCCTTTGCCGCCGGGGCCGACATCAAGGAAATGTCGTCCCAGGGCTTTGCCGACATGTATGGCTCCAACTTCTTTGCCGGCTGGGAACGGGTGACGGCGACGCGCAAGCCGTGGATCGCGGCGGTCGCCGGCTATGCGCTGGGCGGCGGCTGCGAAGTGGCGATGATGGCCGATTTCATCATCGCCGCCGACACCGCGAAGTTCGGCCAGCCGGAAATCAAGCTGGGCGTGTCGCCGGGCATGGGCGGGTCGCAGCGGCTGACCCGCGCGATTGGCAAGGCCAAGGCGATGGAAATGTGCCTGACCGGGCGGATGATGGACGCCGCCGAGGCCGAGCGCGCCGGGCTGGTCGCCCGCATCGTCGCCGCCGATGCGCTGATCGACGAAGCGCTCAAGACCGCGGCCGTCATCGCCGGGATGCCGCCGCTTGCCGCCATCGCCAACAAGGAAATGGTCAACGCCGCGTTCGAGACCCAGCTTGGTCAGGGGATCCTGTTCGAGCGTCGGCTGTTCCACGGACTGTTCGGCACCGAGGATCAGAAGGAAGGCATGGCCGCGTTCGTCGAAAAGCGGCCGGGCGTCTGGACCGGGCGCTGATTGCCCCCGGCTGCCCCTCCGATATTGGCTGAGTTACTGCGGAAAAAGGATCGCTTCATGGCGCGCATCGGGTTCATCGGGCTGGGCAATATGGGCGGCGGCATGGCCGCCAATCTGGCGCGCGGCGGGCATGATGTCCGCGCGTTCGACCTGTCGGCCGAGGCGCTGGCGCGGGCCGGGGCGGCGGGCTGCCTTGCCGCCGCCACCGCCGCCGAGGCCGCATCGGGGGCAGAGGCGGTGATCACGATGCTGCCGGCCGGAACCCATGTCGCGCAGGTGTATGAGGAAGCGGTGTTCGCCGCCGCCCCGGCGGGTGCGCTGCTGATCGACTGTTCGACGATCGACGTCGCCACCGCCCGGCGCGTGGCCGAGGCGGCGGTCGCGCGCGGGCTGGCGGCGGTCGATGCGCCGGTGTCGGGCGGGATCGCGGCGGCGGCGGGCGGCACGCTGACCTTCATGGTCGGCGGCCCGGCCGAGGCGTTCCGCCGCGCCGAACCGATTCTGGCGCTGATGGGCAAGGCGGTGATCCATGCCGGCCCGGCCGGGGCAGGGCAGGCGGCCAAGATCTGCAACAACATGCTGCTTGGCGCGTCGATGGTGGCGACCGCCGAGACGTTCCTGCTCGCGCGCAAGCTCGGCCTTGATCCGCAGACCTTTTACGACATCGCGTCCAAGGCGTCGGGCCAGTGCTGGTCGATGACCAGCTATTGCCCGCTGCCCGGCGTCGGGCCGGACAGCCCGGCCGACCGCGATTATCAGGGTGGGTTCGCCGCCGCGCTGATGCTCAAGGATCTGAAGCTGGCGGTGAAGGCCGCCGCCGATGCCGATGCCAGCGTGCCGATGGGCGCGGAGGCGATGGCGCTGTATCAGGCCTTTGCCAATCAGGGGCAGGGCGGGCTCGATTTCTCCGGCATCATCAGGATGCTCGACTGAGCTGCGGCGCAGGCCGGGCTGCCCCGCATTTTCCGGGCCGCCGGGTGATTCCACCCGGCTCGAAAATGCGCGCTCTTGTCTGCCGCATTTTCCGGGTCACCGGGTGATTCCACCCGGTTCGAAAATGCGCGCTCTTGTCTGCCGCATTTTCCGGGCCACCGGGTGATTCCACCCGGTTCGAAAATGCTCTAGGGGCGGGGCCATGTCGATCAAGCACGCCCTTTCCGTCACGCGCGCGGCCGATTTTGCCGCCTGGTATCAGACCGTCATCGCCGAAGCCGACATGGCCGAGGATTCGGGCGTGCGCGGCTGCATGGTCATCCGGCCATGGGGCTATGGCATCTGGGAACGCATCCAGCGCCTGCTCGATGACCGGATCAAGGCGACCGGCCATGAGAATTGCTATTTCCCGCTGTTCATCCCGCTGTCCTATTTCGAAAAGGAAGCGGAGCATGTCGACGGCTTTGCCAAGGAAATGGCGGTCGTCACCCATCACCGCCTCGTCCAGAAGGACGGCCGGCTGGTGCCCGATCCTGAGGCGAAGCTGGAAGAGCCTTTGGTCGTCCGCCCGACCTCGGAAACGGTGATTGGTGCGGCGATGTCGCGCTGGGTGCAGAGCTGGCGCGACCTGCCGGTGCTGATCAACCAATGGGCCAATGTCGTGCGCTGGGAAATGCGCACCCGCATGTTCCTGCGCACCGCCGAGTTTCTGTGGCAGGAGGGCCATACCGCCCATGCCACGGTCGACGAGGCGCGCGACGAGACGATGAAGATGCTCGAGGTCTATCGCAGCTTTGCCGAGGATTGCCTGGCGATGCCGGTGGTCGCCGGCGAGAAGCCGGAAAATGAACGTTTCCCCGGCGCGGTCTCGACCTATTCGATCGAGGCGATGATGCAGGACGGCAAGGCGTTGCAGGCCGGCACCTCGCATTTCCTCGGCACCACTTTTTCTTCGGCGCAGGACATCAGGTTCCAGAATTCGGAAGGCCAGTTCGAGCTGGCGCAGACCACCAGCTGGGGCGTCTCGACCCGGATGATCGGCGGGCTGATCATGGTGCATGGCGATGATGACGGGCTGCGCGTGCCGCCGATGGTCGCGCCCTGGCAGATCGTGATCGTGCCGATGCTGCGCGACCAGCCCGAGGACGCGGCGGTGGTCGATTATTGCAAGGCGCTCCAGGCCGAACTGGCAAAGCTCAGCGCGCTGGGCGAGCCGGTGCGCGCGCTGCTCGACCTCAAGGCTGCCAAGGCGCAGACCAAGCGCTGGGGCTGGGTGAAGAAGGGCGCGCCGCTGGTGATCGAGGTCGGCGGGCGCGACGTTGCCGGGGGCAATGTCTCGGTCATTCGCCGCGATCGGCTCTACCGCGAGGACGGCAAGCTCGATGCGCAGATCCTGCCGCGTGGCGACTTCGTTGCCGGGGCGGCGGCGATGCTGGAGGATATTCAGCAGGCGCTCTACCAGCAGGCGCGGGCGCGGCTGGACAGCAATATCCGCCGCGACATCACCGATTTCGACGCGCTGGCGGCGATGTTTGCCGAAAAGGCGACGGTTCCGGGCTGGGCCGAGGTCAACTGGGCCAGGCCGACCGGTGCCGAGCTGGACGCGGTGGTCGAGCGGCTGAAGGCGCTGAAGCTCACCTTCCGCAACGTCGCCAGCGACGCCGCGCCGGCCGAGGGCGATTGCATCTTCACCGGCAAGCCGGCGGTCGAGCGGATTCTGGTCGCGCGCGCCTATTGATGCGGGAGCGGTGATTGGTGAGCGGGGCGGGCGGCCTTAGCCCGCCCGCCTACCTGTTGCCTGTTTCCGCCAGATAGGCGGCCAGCCGTTCCGGATCGACTGCGCCGGTCAGGCCGATCTTGGTGCGCCGCCACAAAATGTCCTCGGGCGTCTTCGCCCATTCGCGCGCGACCAGCCAGTCGACCTCGCGCGCCGTCAGCCCGGCGCCGAAATCCGTGCCCAGATCGGCCTCGGTCGTGACACCGGCCAGCATCTCGTCGAGCAGCCCGCCATAGGCCCGCGCCATTCTGAGGCTGCGCGCTTCGCCCAGAAACGGCCAGAGCTGCCGCACCCGCGCGAGGAACGCCGCGAAATCGCCGATCTCGCCGCCCGGCAGCGGCCTGTCGCGCGTCATCGGCCGCGTGGTCAGGCCGAGCGGCCCGGCCAGCCGCTCCACCGCCACTTCGCCCAGATGCCGGGCGGTGGTGATCTTGCCGCCGAACACCGACAGGAGCGGCGGGCCGCTCTCGTCCAGTTCGAGCACATAGTCGCGCGTCACCTGCTGCGCCTCGCTCGCCCCGTCGTCATAGAGCGAGCGGATGCCGGCATAGGTGGCGATGATGTCGGCGCTGGTCAGCTGGCGCGGGAAATAGCGGTTGACGGCGGCGAGCAGATAATCGGTTTCCGCCGCGCTGATCCGCGCGTCGCGCGGGTCGTCAACGGCGACATCGGTGGTGCCGACAAGCGTGGTGCCGTTTTCATAGGGAATGGCGAACACGATCCGCCGGTCCGGCTGTTGCAGGATATAGGCATGATCGCCGGCAAACAGGCCGGGGACGATGATGTGGCTGCCGCGGATCAGCCGCGCCCCGGCCCGGGCGTTGACGCCCAGCCGCCCGCCGGCTTCCGCCACCCATGGCCCGGCGGCGTTGACGATGGCACGCGCGCTGATTTCACGCCCGCCCGCCAGATAGGCCTGCCACTGCCCGCCCTGACGCCGGGCCGACAGCAGCTCGGTCCGGGTCAGGATTTCGGTGCCGTGCCGCGCCGCGTCGACCGCGTTCAGCACCACCAGCCGGGCATCGTCGACCCAGGCATCCGAATAGGAAAAGCCCGGCAGCGCGCGCCTGAGCGGGGCGAGCAGCGGCGATCCGCGCCGCAGCCCGCGCGAGCGCGGCAGCGACATGCGGCCGCCCAGATGATCGTAGAGAAACAGCCCCGCGCGCACCATCCACCAGGGGCGCAGCGCATGATCGTGCGGCAGCACGAACTGCATCGGATAGATGATGTGCGGGGCCATGCGCACCAGCCGCTCGCGCTCGATCAGCGCCTCGCGCACCAGCTTGAACTCGAAAAACTCCAGATAGCGCAGCCCGCCATGGATCAGCTTGGTCGAGGCCGAGGAGGTCGCCCCGGCAAGGTCGCCCTTGTCGACCAGGATGACGCGCAGCCTGTTGAGCGCCGCCTCACGCGCAATCGCGGTGCCGTTGATCCCGCCGCCGATGATGAGAAGATCGCAGTCGGTCACGTTCGCCCTTCTGACAACGCTATCTTGTTGCACGTCCCATAGCGCGGCGGCATCCCTTCCGTCGATAGGGCCTTCCGTCGATAGGGCCTTCCGTCGATAGGCACTCCATCGATACGCCCTCCGCCGGATCGGCGAAAGCCGGGGCGTGCCGCCGCACCCGCCCGGCGGGGCTGGCATCGCACCGGGGCGGGGTCTAGACCGGGCCATGGCCCGATCCCCCGAACGCTCCGCATCCGCCCGCTCCGACACCAGCCGCGCTGCGCCCAGGCGCGGCCGCAAGCCCGTGCCCGGCCTGCCGACGCGCGAACAGATCCTTGATTTCATCACCCGGTCCGACACGCCGGCGGGCAAGCGCGAAATCGCCCGCGCCTTTGGCCTGTCGGGCGCGGACAAGATCGCGCTCAAGGCGCTGCTCAAGGACATGGCCGATGAAGGGCTGATCGACAGCGCCCCCGGCCGCGCGTTTCACAAGATGGGCGGCGTGCCCAAGGTGACGGTGCTGCGCGTCGTCGATGTCGATGAGGACGGCCAGGCCTGGGCGGTGCCCGAACGCTGGGAAGCGGCCACCCCGCCGCCGCGCCTGCGCCTGCGCGAACGCCGGCGGCAATCGGCGGTGGCGCCCGGCGACCGGGTGCTGGCACGCACCGAGGAGGCCGGGCGCGGCTGGATCGCCCATCCGATGAAGACGCTGGCGCGCGGCTCCGAACAATTGCTCGGCGTGCTGCACCGCGAGGGCGAGCGCTTGTGGCTGCGGGGCGTGGAAAAGCGTGAACGGCGCGAGCTGCCCGTGTCCGATGCCGGCAATGCCGAGCCGGGCGATCTGGTGCTGGCTGAAAAGACCGGCCGGCCGCCGCGCATCACCGCGCGCGTCGTCGAACGGCTGGGCGATCCGTTCCAGCCGCGCAGCTTCTCGCTGGTCGCCATCCACCGCCACGGCATTCCCGACCGCTTTGCCGACGAGGCGCTGGCGGAGGCGGAGCGGGTGGCGCGGATGGATCTGGGCGAACGCGAGGATCTGCGCCATTTGCCGATCGTCGCCATCGATCCGGCCGATGCCCGCGACCATGACGATGCGGTGTGGGCCGAGGAAATCGAGAGCGGCTGGCGCGCGATCGTCGCCATCGCCGATGTCAGCTTCTATGTCCGCCCCGGCTCTGCGCTCGACCGCGAGGCGCGGCGGCGCGGCAACAGCGTCTATTTCCCCGACCGGGTGGTGCCGATGCTGCCCGAAAGCCTGTCGGCCGATATCTGTTCGCTCAAGGCCGGGGCAGACCGCGCGGCGCTGGCCTGCCACCTGACCTTCGACCGCGCCGGGCGGATGACCGGCTGGCGCTTTGCCCGCGCGGTCGTGCGGATCGCCGCCAATATCGCCTATGAGGATGCGCAGGCGGCGATCGACGGCGTCGAGCGCGGGGAGGGGGCGGGGCCGGTGCCGCCCGCGCTGGTCGATCAGGCGCTGCGCCCGCTCTGGGGCTGCTGGGCGGCGCTTGCCAAGGCGCGCGACGCGCGCGAGCCGCTCGACCTTGATCTGCCCGAGCGGCGGGTGGTGCTCGATGAAACCGGGCGCATCCTGTCGGTCGCGCCGCGCGACCGGCTCGACGCGCACCGGCTGATCGAGGATTTCATGATCGCCGCCAATGTCGCAGCGGCGCGCGCGCTCGAAGACCGCAAGGCCCCGGTCATGTACCGCGTCCACGAACCGCCCTCGCGCGAGAAACTGGTCGCGCTCAAGGAATATCTCAAAAGCTTCGAGCTGGAGTTCGCGCTGGGCCAGGTGGTCAGGCCCGCGACCTTCAACCGGCTGATCGCGCGGGTGGGCGATGCCGATCACCGGCCGCAGGTGATGGAACAGATTCTGCGCACCCAGACCCAGGCCTATTACGCGCCGGTCAATGCCGGCCATTTCGGCCTGTCGCTCGCCTCCTATGCGCATTTCACCAGCCCCATTCGCCGCTATGCCGATCTGATCGTCCATCGCGCGCTGGTCGGCGCGCACGGCCTGACCCCGGCGACCGACCAGACGCGGCTGAGCGCCGCCGATGCCGACGCGATGGAGCGGATCGGCGAGACGATCAGCCAGCTCGAACGGCGGGCGATGGAGGCGGAGCGCGAGACCATCGACCGCTATGTCGCCGCCTATCTGGCCGATCATGTCGGCGAACTGGTCGCCGCCCGCATCACCGGTGTGCAGTCGTTCGGCTTTTTCGCGACGGTCGAAGGGCTGGGCGGCGACGGGCTGGTGCCCGTATCCACGCTGGGGGCGGAATATTTCCACCATGACGAGGGCCGGCAGACGCTGACCGGGGAGCACAGCGGCACCGTCTATGCCCCCGGCCAGCGGCTGCAACTGCGGCTGGCCGAGGCGAACCCGGTCAGCGGCGCATTGCGCTTCGCTCTGCCCGATGCGGTCGACGACGGGCCGTTCCCGGTGCGCGGCGGCCGGCCCCGTGTCATTCACCGGCGCGGACGACCGAAAAACATACGCCATAAATCAAGATGATAGGCGTCAGTCCGAAAATTCCTTTTGACATGTGTCACAAGACTGTCATCGTCCTTTCAACAAAGAGTCATGTTGAGAGGAGTCGATGATGCGCGGATCATTCCTTGTCCCCGTCACGGTCGCGCTGGCCGGCGCGGCGCTGTCGGCCACCGCCGCATCCGCCCAGTTGCAGATGCAGGTGCCGCCGCCCCAGCCGACGCAGGAGCAGCGTTATGGCTTCAACGCCATCCAGCGCGAGGATCTGACCGCGGCCGAGGCGCGGCTGGTGGCGCAGCGCGTCGCCGAGCCGAACGAGCCGGCGGTGCTGCTCAACCTCGCCCATGTCTACACCCGCACCGGCCGCGCAGATCAGGCCGAGGCATTGTACCGGCAGGTGCTGGGGGCCGAAAACGCGCTGATGGCGACGGCGTCCAGCCGCCCGGTCTGGTCGCATGATCTGGCGCAGCGCGGGCTTGACCGCACCCGGTCCATCGCCGCGCGCTAGAGCATTTTCAAGCCGGGTTGAAACACCCGGCGACCCAAAAAATACGGTAAATTAAAGGCCTGGAGCGGCTAATCCGATGCGATCGGATCTGCCGCTCTAAGCCGCGCTGATCGTCTTCACGCCGCAGGCCGAACGGCCCGGGTGCCCTGCGCCCGGGCCTTTTTCGTGTCGCCCGATCTCCGCCAAGCGCGGCGGGGCTGATCTGCCGCCGCGACATGCGGCTTGCCAGTTGCGAACAAAAACGCACACTGGGGCTGCACAAGAACAGCCAGGCAGAATCAGGAGAGCGCGCGATGATGAACTACCCCCACCATTATATCGATGGCGCCTGGGTGGAGAGCGAGGGCGGCCGCCCGCATCAGGTGATCAACCCGGCGACCGAGGAGCCGTGCACCGCGATCACGCTGGGCAGCGCGGCCGATGTCGACCGCGCCGTCGCCGCCGCGCGCCGCGCCTTTGACGATTTTTCGCGCACCAGCGTCGATGAGCGTGCGGCGCTGCTCGAACGCATCATTGCGGTCTACAAGACGCGCATGGCCGATATCGCCCGCGCGATCGCGGTCGAAATGGGCGCGCCGATGGGGCTGGCCTCGTCCGCTCAGGCCCCGGCCGGGCTTGGCCATTTCATGTATACGCTGCGCGCGCTCAGGGAGTTTCCGTTCGAGGAGATGATCGGCCGCACCCGCGTCGTCCACGAACCGATCGGCGTCGTCGCGATGATCACGCCGTGGAACTGGCCGATCAACCAGATCGTCGCCAAGGTCGCCCCGGCGCTGGCCGCGGGCAACACCATGGTGCTCAAGCCGTCGGAGGAAACCCCGGCCTCGGCCGCGATCCTCGCCGAGGTGCTGCACGAAGCGGGGGTGCCCAAGGGCGTGTTCAATCTGGTGCAGGGCGACGGGCCGACCGTGGGGGCGGCGCTGTCGGCGCACCGTGATGTCGATATGGTCAGCTTCACCGGATCGACCCGCGCCGGCACCGCGATTGCCGCCGCCGCCGCACCGACCGTCAAGCGCGTGCATCAGGAACTGGGCGGCAAGGCCCCCAATCTGGTGCTTGAAGGGGCCAAGCTTGCCGAAGTGCTGCCGCCGACGGTGATCGGCGTGCTCGCCAATAGCGGGCAGAGCTGCATCGCGCCGACCCGCATCCTCGTCCATCAGAGCCAGGTCGATGAAGCCACCGCGTTCATCAAGGCGATGATGGAGGCAACGCCGGTCGGCGATCCGCTGGCCGAGGGCAATCATATCGGCCCGGTCGTCAACCGCAGCCAGTGGGAAAAGATTCAGGGCCTGATCCAGAGCGCCATTGACGAGGGCGCGACCCTGATCACCGGCGGCACCGGCCTGCCCGAAGGCGTCAATCGCGGCTATTATGTCCGCCCGACGCTGTTCCGCGACGTGACGCCCGACATGCGCATCGCGCAGGAAGAGGTGTTCGGCCCGGTCGCCACGATCATGAGCTATGGCGACGAGGAAGAGGGCATCCGCATCGCCAACGACACGGTTTACGGCCTGTCGGCGACGATTTCGGGCGATCCAGAGCGGGCGGCGGGCGTTGCCCGGCGGCTGCGGGCCGGGCTGGTGACGATCAATGGCTGGTCGCCCGATCCGGGCGCGCCGTTCGGGGGTTACAAGCAGTCGGGCAATGGCCGCGAAAATGGCCGCTACGGGCTTGTTGATTTCATGGAGGTGAAGTCGGTGGTCGGCCTGCCGGCCTGATCCAACCCCGATGAGCGTCCCTTCGTGCCGGTCGCTGTCCCGCACCGGCACAGGGGGCGTCAAATCCCTGTCATCGGCGCTGTTTCCGTTTGGTGACAACGCTGTTAGTTGTGACGCATCGGGATGGACACTCCCGATCTTCGGTCTGGGCCGCTCTCCGCCACACGGGGGGCGGCCTCTTTCTTTGGCGGAGCCGGCCCCTCGCACGGAGGCGCTTCGGCGGCGCGGCCAGGGAGGGGAAGCCGCGCCGCCCGTCTGCGTCCCGGCAGGCGGCGGATGATCGCGCCCGGGCGCGGTCGCAGGCGTTTCGAAGCTGATCTGAGATAGGCGGAATGCCGCCCGGTTCAAGGCGACGGGCGGGGCCGCCCCGCAGTTAGAGCGGTTTCCGATCCGATTGCATCGGATCGGCCGCTCTAGCCCTTTGATTTGCCGCATTTTCCGAGTCGCCGGGTGATTCAACCCGGCTTGAAAATGCTCTATTGCAGCCGGTAGACGATGCTGGCGCGGCTGACCGTGCCCGAGGCGCTGATCGCACGTTCCCGATCTTCCTCGATCCGGTATTCATAGGACAGACGCAGGTTCAGCCGTTCCGACACCTTGCTGTTGAGCGCCGAGGTCAGCACCCCGCTCGACGTGCCCTGTTCGTAATAGATCGACGCCCGTTGCGAGAAATCGAGCCGGGGATTGATCGTCCAGTCGAGATCGAGCGAGCCGCGCCCGGCCAGACGTTCGCGGACCGCCGTGCCGGTGTCGGTCACGCGCAGCGCCGGCCCGCCTTCGAGCGCGACCTTCAGCCGGTCACCGCGATTGAGCGCCCAGCCCGCGCCGGCCCCGGTGGTCACGCGCTGTTCATAGCCAAGGCCCGGATCGCGTTCGTACAGCCCAAGCCCGAACAGATAGCCGCGCTTGTCGATGGTTCGGCGCGGCTGCCAGGAGGCGACGATCCGTTCGACCGCATTCACCCCTTCGGCATCCTGCACTTCGGCACGCGCGCTCAGCCTGTGGGTCCAGTTCACCCCCGCGCGCTCGGCATCGATCGAGGCGACAAGGCCAAGGCTCGACACCGGGCCGGTCGCGCGGCTGGCGCCGAACTCGATCTTGCCGGTCCAGTTGTCGAGCGGGCCGGCGGCCGCGCGGCGCTGCTGGTCGGCCTGTGCCGCCGCCAGCCGCACCGCCTCGCGCTGCGCGGCATGGGCGGCCTGCAGCGCATCGAGCGCGGCGGCGGCATCGGGCCGCGCCGTCCGCGCATAGCCGAACAGCCGGTCGATCACCGCCTCGTCGCCCGCCGCGATCGCCGCGTCGATCACCGCTTTCAGGTCCGGCGGCACAGCGTTCTGGCCGGGTTCGGCAGCCGCGGGCGCGGGGGCGGACAGTGCCGGCGGCACCGGAGGCGCTTGATCGAACATGGCGATGGTGTAGCGAGGCGCGGCGTCGTGTGCCAGCAGCTTGCGGCTTGACGCATGCGCCCCTCGCTCTCCACCCTCGCGCGTGCGTGGGAAAGGCCTGAACGGACCAATATGCAGCTTGTCATCGTCGAATCGCCCGCCAAGGCGAAGACCATCGAGAAATATCTGGGCCGCGATTTCCGGGTGCTCGCTTCCTATGGCCATATCCGCGACCTGCCGCCCAAGGACGGATCGGTCGATCCCGATGACGGCTTTGCGATGGAATGGGAGGTCTATGGCGACAAGGCCCGCCAGCTCAAGGCAATCGCCGACGAGGCACGCGGGGCCGACCGCCTGATCCTCGCGACCGACCCTGATCGCGAGGGGGAGGCGATCAGCTGGCATGTGCAGGAAGTGCTGCGCCAGAAAAAGGCGCTGCCCGCGCAGGTCGAGCGCGTGACCTTCAACGCGATCACCAAGGCTGCGGTCACCGAGGCGATGGCGCGGCCGCGCGCGCTCGACGAGGATCTGATCGATGCCTATCGGGCGCGCCGCGCGCTCGACTATCTGGTCGGCTTCACCCTGTCGCCGATCCTGTGGCGCAAGCTTCCGGGCGCGAAATCGGCCGGGCGCGTCCAGTCGGTCGCGCTCCGGCTGGTCGTCGACCGCGAACGCGAGATCGAGGCGTTCCGCGCCCAGGAATATTGGTCGATCACCGCCCAGATGGAGCAGGATGGCACGCCGTTCATCGCCCGGCTGGTCCGGCTGAAAGGGGAAAAGCTCGACCGGCTGTCGATCGCGACCGAAGCGGCGGCCGAAGAGGCGCGCCGCACGGTCGAGGCCGGGCGTTTCGCCGTGGCAAGCGTCGAGACCAAGCCGCTGACCCGCAATCCGCCGCCGCCCTTCACCACCTCGACCCTCCAGCAGGAAGCGGCGCGCAAGCTCGGCTTTTCGGCCAGCCACACGATGCGCATCGCCCAGGCGCTCTATGAGGACGGGGCGATCACCTATATGCGTACCGACGGCGTGCAGATGGATGCCAGCGCCATCTCCGCCGCGCGTGCCGCCATCGCCAATCGCTATGACGGCGCGTTCGTGCCCGACAAGCCGCGCCAGTATCAGACCAAGGCCAAGAATGCGCAGGAAGCCCATGAGGCGATCCGGCCGACCGATTTTTCCCGCGACCGTGCCGGATCGGGCGATCATGCGCGGCTCTATGAGCTGATCTTCAAGCGTGCGCTGGCCAGCCAGATGGCCTCGGCCCGGCTGGAACGCACGACCGTCGAGCTGGAGGATGGCACCGGCCGCACCGCGCTGCGCGCGACCGGGCAGGTGGTGCTGTTCCCCGGCTATCTCGCCCTTTACGAGGAAGGGCGCGACGACCAGAGTATCGCCACGCCCGGCGATGGCGATGACGAGGATGGCCGCCTGCCGCGCATGGCGCAGGGCGACGCGCCGGCGCGCAAGGTCGTGCATGCCGAACGCCATTCCACCCAGCCGCCGCCGCGCTTTTCCGAAGCGAGCCTCGTCAAGCGGCTGGAGGAACTGGGCATTGGCCGCCCGTCCACCTATGCGTCGATCCTGCAGGTGCTGAAGGACCGCGCCTATGTGCGGGTGGAAAAGAACCGGTTTTTCCCTGAGGAAAGCGGGCGGCTGCTGACCGCGTTTCTGGAACGCTTTTTCGACCGCTATGTCAGCTATGACTTCACCGCCGGGCTGGAGGACGAGCTGGACGACATCTCCGGCGGCCGTGCCCAGTGGCAGGCGGTGCTCGAGGCGTTCTGGCGCGATTTCAAGCCCAAGACCGCGCAGGTGATGGAGCAGAAACCCTCCGACATCACCGCCGCGCTCGATGCGTTTCTGGGCGATTATCTGTTCCCGGCGCGCGACGATGGTCAGGATGCGCGGCTGTGCCCGCAATGCCAGCAGGGCCGGCTGAGCCTGAGGGGCGGGCGGTTCGGCGCGTTCATCGCCTGCTCCAATTACCCGGACTGCAAATATACCCGCCGCTTCGGCCAGGGTGAGGGCGAGGGCGGCGAGAGCGGCGGCGACGCCGTGCTCGGCCAGGACCCCGCAACCGGGCTGGATGTGGCGCGCAAGACCGGCCGGTTCGGCCCCTATATCCAGCTGGGTGACGGCAAGGATGCCAAGCGCGCCTCGATCCCCAAGGATATCGGGGCGATCGACCTTGACTGGGCGCTCAAGCTGCTGAGCCTGCCGCGTGAGATCGGCCCGCATCCGGAGACCGGCCAGCCGATCACCGCGTCGATCGGTCGCTATGGCCCCTATCTGGCGCATGACGGCAAATATGCGCGCCTCGCCTCGACCGCCGAGGTGTTCGAGACCGGCATGAACGCCGCCGTGGTCAAGCTGGCCGAGGCGGCGAGC
>NZ_JAPFGX010000020.1:0-54806 GCF_059803575.1 Sphingomonas sp. URJC2 | reverse complement strand
CGGTCTGGCGGCGGCAGGCGCGGTGCCGCGCCTTCAGGCCCCCGGCACGCCGGTTGAGACGCTTATGGCCGGTGTCGACCGGCTGGTGCAGCAGGCGGCGCGCGGCACCGATGCGGCGGCGACGCTGGTGGCGGCAGGATCGGGCGGGCGCGGCGCGCTCACCATCGACACCGCCGAGGCACGGGCCGGGTCCGCGCGGCTGACCCTGGCCGGGGGCGAGGGGGTGCGGCTGGTGTGGCCGGGGCTCAAGGTGCAGACCGATGGCGCGATCGACCTGACCGCGCCCGGCCTGCCGCCGGTCAGCGTCCGGCTGGTGCAGCGCGCGCCGGGTACGGCGGTGTCGGGCTGGATCCGGATCGCACCCTATGCGACGCGCGATGCCAGCGTCGCCATCGCGCCGGTGCGGCTTGCCGGCGGCCGGTTCAGCACCCGCGTGACGATGACCGGGCCGATCCCCGGCGGGCGGATCGACGGGCTGGCATTCGATCTGGGCGGGCGGATCGCCGCCGCGCCGATGCTCAATCCCGGCTGCACGGAGATCGGCTTTGCGCGTGCGGCAATCGGCGATGTCAGGCTCGACCCCGCCCGCGCGCGGCTGTGCGCCACCGGGCGGTCGCTGCTCGACGGCGCGGCGGTGCGCGATCTGGCGCTGACCGGCCGTTCGGGCGATGCGCCGCTGCGGCTGGCCGCCACGCGGCTGACGGTCGATCGCGCCGGATTCGCCGCCGACGGCCTTTCGGCGCGGCTCGGCAGCGGCGATGCGGCGAGCCTGATCGATGTCGAGCGGCTGGCGGGCCGGTTCGCGGCCGCCGGTCCCGGCGGGCGGTTTGCCGGCCTGTCCGGGCGGATCGGCACGGTGCCGCTGGCGCTGTCCGGCGGGGCGGGGAGCTGGCGGCTGGCCGGGGGGACGCTGACCGTCAATGCCGGCGCGCGCGTTGCCGACCGGGCCGCCGCCGCCCGGTTCGAGCCGCTGGCCGTGCCCGATCTGGCGCTCACGCTGGCGGACGGCGTGGTCAGCGCCGGCGGGACGCTGCGTCATCCCGGCACCGGCACGGCGGTCGCCACGGTCGCCATCGACCATGATCTGGCGCGCGGGCGGGGGGCGGCGGATCTGCGTGTCGCCGGGCTGCGTTTCGGGCGCGATCTCCAGCCCGAGGCGCTGACCCCGCTCACCCTTGGCGTCGTCGCCTCGGTCGACGGCGTGATCGACGGCACGGCGCGCATCGGCTGGTCGGGCGGCACCGTCACGAGCAGCGGGGTGTTCGATTATGATGCCGCGTCGCTTGCCGCCGCGTTCGGCCCGGTCACCGGCCTCAAAGGTCGCATCCGCTTCACCGATCTGCTGGGTCTGGTCAGCGCGCCCGATCAGCGCGCGACCATCGCCAGCGTCAATCCGGGCGTGCTCGTTGAAAATGGCGATGTCGTCTACAGCCTGTTGCCCGGCCGGCAGGTCGCGCTCGGCAGCGCGACATGGCCGCTGGCCGGCGGGCGCATTTCGATCCGGCCGACCGTATGGAATTTCGCGGCCGAGCAGGCGCGCGAGATGAACGTCGATTTCGACGGCATCGATGCCGCGCAGTTCATCGGCCGTCTGGAGGTGCGCAACCTCGATGCGACCGGCATTTTCGACGGCGTGGTGCCGATGGTGTTCGACCGCGATGGCGGGCGCATCGTCGGCGGGATGCTGCGCGCGCGGCCGCCGGGCGGGCGCATCGCCTATGTCGGCGATGTGTCCAAGGCCGATCTCGGCATCTGGGGCGACATCGCCTTCGATGCGCTGCAATCGATCAGCTATCGCGATCTGACCATCGCGCTCGACGGCGCGGTGGACGGCGAGATGATCAGCCAGATCCGCTTCGAAGGCGTCAGCCGCGGCACCATCGCGCCGGTCGCGACCGGGCTGATCGCGCGGCTGGGCGGCCAGCTTGCGGCGCAGGTGCAGCGGCTGCCGTTCCGCTTCAACATCCGCATCAGCGCGCCGTTTCGCGGCCTGATGTCGAGCGCGCGCAGCTTTTACGACCCCGGCCTGCTGCTCCGCGATCAGCTGCCGGCAGGCGTGTCGCCGGTCGACGCGCCCGTTCAGGCCAGGGTCAGGCCCGAGCGGCGATGATGCAGGGAATGTTGACCGTGGGGCGAGGGGATGCGACGCAAGCGCTGATGCGTGTTCCCGTCCTTTTTCTCGTGCTGATCGGAACGGCCGGATGTGTGCAGGTCAATGCACCCGACCGGCCGATCGAGATCAACCTCAACGTCAACATCAAGCAGGAGGTGCTCGTCCGGCTGCAGCGCGATGCGCAGGAGCTGATCGAGCAGAATTCGGAGCTGTTTCCGCAATGACAAGGCTTGCCCTGATCCCGTTCGCGCTGCTGATCGCAGCCCCGGCCGCCGCCCAGACGGCAGGGGTGACGGCGGCGCTCGACTCCGGCGCGGTCGGGGAGCGGGCCGATGGTTATCTGGGCGTGCGCAGCGCGGTCGATGCCAGCGTCCGCCAGCAGATCGACCAGATCAACATCAAGCGGCGCGCCCTCTATACGCAAAAGGCCGCCGAACGCGGCGTGTCGGTTGAGGAGATTGCGGCGGCGACCGGGTGCCAGACGCTCAAGCGGGTCGCGCCCGGCCATGCCTATTCGCTCGACGGCACCAACTGGCGCGTGCGCGCGGCCGGTGAGCCGCCGCCGCGCGGCCTGAACTGTCCTGAGTGAACTGGCCCGACTGAACTGGCCGGACTGAACCGCGCCCGGCGATGACGACCGCGCCCGGCGGGCGCGGCCCGTCACATGCCAGACATGTTGACACCCCTCGACTCCCTTCCTAAACGGGCCGCGCCTTGGCGGGGTCGCTCGCCGTCGCGCATTTTGGCTCGCCAGATATGGTCGCAAGGCCGTGGCACGGGGAGACTTTGGCATGGCGGAGAACGAACCCGGCCTGGAGCCTTTGCCCGAGGACCGGCGGCTGGATGCGCTTGATGCGCGCCTGCGCCGCGCCCGCGGGGAAGAGGTGGACAGGACCGGCACGGCCGAGCGCGGTGAGGGGGACGGCTATCGTCTCGGCAACCGCGTGCTCGCCGAGCTGGTCGGGGGTATGGTCGGGGGTTCGCTGATCGGGTGGGTGCTTGATCGCCTATTCGGCACGACACCCTGGCTCCTGCTCGGCTTGCTGTTCCTCGGGACGGTGAGTGCGTTCAGGAACATCATCCGGATTTCGAAGAAGCGCTCGGGGCAGTGACCTTCGGGCGCTTTGGTTAAATGGGAATGGCTGTGGCGACCGAAAAGGCAGGCACGATCGATCCGATGCACCAGTTTGAGGTGCAGACGATTGCCGACATGTTCACGCTGGGCGGCCAGAAAATCGCCTTCACCAACAGCGCGGCGTTCATGGTCGCCGCGCTGATCGGGCTGTGGGCGTTCATGCTGCTGGGCATGAAGCGCGAGCTGGTGCCGGGGCGCGGGCAGATGATGGTCGAGGCGTTTGTCGGGTTCATCGACAAGCTGCTGGCGCAGAATATCGGCAAGGCCGGGCGCAAATATGTGCCCTATGTCTTCACCTTGTTCATGTTCATCCTGTTCGCCAATCTGCTCGGCCTGTTGCCGCTTGGCCTGTTCGGGCTGCACCCCTTCACCTTCACCAGCCATTTCACGGTGACGGGCGTTCTCGCGATCATGTCCTTCTCGATCGTGCTGATCGTCGGCTTTGCCCGTCACGGCCTGCATTTCTTCAGCCTGTTCGCGCCCAAGGGCACGCCCGCGCCGGTGCTGCTGGTCATCGCGCCGATCGAGTTCGTGTCGTTCATGGTGCGCCCGTTCAGCCTCGCGCTGCGATTGTTCGTGGCGATGACCGCTGGTCATATCCTGCTGAAGCTCCTGGCCTATTTCATCATTCAGGGCGCAGGCGCAGGTGTCGGCATCGGTTTGGTGGTGGGCATCCCCAGCTTTGCGCTGATGCTTGCTGTCTCGGCGCTCGAGGTGCTGGTCGCGGCCATTCAGGCCTATGTTTTCGCGCTGCTGACCTCGCTCTACATCAACGATGCCGAGCATCTTCACGCGCACTGATTTTCGCCCGTTTTCGTCAAACGCATTTCCCAAGGAGTGAACAATGGAAGCTGATTCGATCAAGCTGCTCGGTGCCGGTATCGCGGCGATCGGTGCGGGGCTCGCCGCGCTGGGCGTGGGCAATGTCTTCGCCGCCTTCCTGCAGGGCGCGCTGCGCAACCCGTCGGCGGCGTCCAGCCAGCAGAGCAACATGTTCATCGGCATGGCCGCCGCCGAACTGCTCGGCCTGCTCGCCTTCGTCGTCGCGGCGCTGCTGATGTTCGGCGTCTGAACCAGGCACGATCGGGGGCCGGCCACCCGCCGGCCCCGCGCAATGCAGGACAGCCAGAATGCCCCAGATCGATCAAGTCGCCGCAACCTATGCATCGCAGCTATTCTGGCTGCTGATCACGTTCGGCCTTGCCTTTTTCATCGTTGGCCGGGGAATGGTTCCCAAGATCCAGTCAACCATGGACGCCCGTGACGCGCAGGTCGCGGCGGATCTGGCGGCAGCCGAGGCGGCACGTGGTGCCGCCGACACGGCCGAGCAGGATTGGCGGGCGCGCGAAAACGCCGCCCGCGAATCCGCCCGCGCCAAGCTGACCGCTGCCCAGGCCGAAGCGGCGATCCGCGCCGAAAAGCTGCTGGCCGAAGCCGATGCCGCCCAGGCAACGCGGATTGCCGATGCCGAAGCGCGTATCGCTGCTGCCGCTGCCCAGGCAGCGGCTGAAATCGAGGCCGTGGCCGCCGATGCGGCGCGCGCCATCGTCGCCCGGGTGTCGGGTGCCGAGATCTCGGACGTCGAGGCGCAGGGCGCCGTCAAGGCGGTGTTGAATGGTTGAGCTGTATCTCCTTTCCGCTGACGCCGCCGCGCATGGCGAGGCGGCGGTCCATGCCGATCCGACCGCGCTTGCGCTCGATCCGACCGGCTGGGTGTCGCTGGCGATGGCGGTGTTCATCGCCATCCTGATCTGGCAGGGCGTGCCGCGCCTCATCGGGCGTCTGCTCGATGGCCAGATCGCCGCCATTCGCGGCCGGCTGGACGAGGCACGGACCCTCCGCGCCGAAGCCGAGGCGCTGCGCGACGAATATGCGCGCAAGCTTGCCGCCATCGAGGCCGATGCCCGCCAGATGGTCGCCCATGCCGAGGCCGAAGCAGAGGCGCTGCGTGCCCGTGCCGAGGCTGATGCGGCGGCTCTGGTCGAGCGCCGTGCGCGCATGGCCGAAGACAAGATCGCGGCGGCCGAGCGCGCGGCGATCGACGAACTGCGCGCCCGCACCGTCGATGCGGCGACCGAGGCGGCAACGCGGCTGATCGCGTCGCGCCACGATGCCAAGGCCGACAAGGCGCTGGTCGATTCGACGATTGCGGGCCTCGGCTCGGTTCACTGATCGTCGCGGCCGGCCTGACCGGCGGCGAGTGAGGGAGAGGATGTCCATGAATAAGTTCGTTGCCGCTGCGCTGATCGGCCTTGTCGCTGCCCCGGTGGCGGCCCAGAATCATGCCGGCCATGATGCTGCCGCTGCTACGACGGCGGCACCCCGGTTCACGCTCGACACCCCGATCGAACTGATCGTTGCCGATCCGGCGGGCAAGGCGGCGCTCGATACCGCGCTGCCCGGCATTTCGAGCCATCCGGCGTTTGACATGTTCAAATCGATGAGCCTCAATCAGGTGAAGCCCTTCTCCGAAGGGCAGCTGACCGACGAGACGCTGGCCAAGGCCGCAGCTGCGCTCGCCGCCGTCAAGTAAAGCGGGCGGGAACGCGCCGGACCCTTCAGCCCGGCGCGAAAATGCGTCGTCTTCTGGTTTGACGCATTTTCCGAGCCGCCGGACCGTCCGGCCCGGCGTGAAAATGCTTTTGCGATCCGACCGGCCCGGCCCTGCGCCGGTCGTGAACGGAACGGCGTCCTCCGGGTTTCGGAGGGCGCCGTTCTTGTTTGTGGCGGGTTTGCGACGGTTGATCCCGCCCATGTTCGGGGTCGCCAGGCGGTTTGCTCCGGCGCGAAAGTGCCTCAATAGCCGATCATGATCCGCCGCGCCGCTGCCGGAGCGATGTTGGCGACGATGCGCAGCAGCCGTGCCGCGCCCACCGGCACTTCCAGCCGGTCGGCGCGGATCGCGGCGACGATGTCGCGCGCACAGGCATCGGCCGGCATCTTGCGGTGGCGGTTGGCCGCCGTCATCCGCGTGTCGACGACCGGCGGCAACACCTCGATCACCCGCACCCGGCTGTGGCGCAACTGGTGGCGCAGCGTCTGGGTAAAGCTGCGCAGCCCGGCCTTGGTCGCGCAATAGACGGGCGCGCCGGCGCGCGGCGCATAGGCAAGCCCCGATGTCACATTGACGATGGCGGCATCGGGCCGGTCGCGCAGCGCGGGCAGCAACCCGGCGATCAGATGGATGGGCGCGTTGAGGTTGAGGAAGATCGCGCGGTCGGCCATGTCGCGGTCCATCACCCCGTCGACGTCGAAGTCGCTGTTCATGCCGGCATTGTTGATGAGGATGTCGACGGGCCGGCCGGCAAGCGCGTCGATCAGCGCATCGCATCCGGCGCGGTGCGACAGGTCGGCGGCTATCGCCTCCATCCCCGCCGCCCGCGCGGCCGCCAGCCGGTCGGCATCGCGGCCGACAACGATCACCGCCGCACCCTGATCGTGCAGCTGTGCCGCCAGATGGCGGCCAATGCCGTCGGTGCCGCCCGTCACCACCACCGCCCGTCCGCGCACGTCCATCGCTGTCTCCCGCACCGCCCTTTGGGGCATCCGTCCCGGCGGCCGGTTGCCGCCCGCGGCGATCATGCCTAACTGGGGCGGCGATGTCGCGTCCCAACACCCCCGACCGGTTTAACGAGGAAAGCGCCGCCTATTCGGTGCGCGGGGCCGATGCGCCCGATCTGGATCAGGGCATTGCCGCGATCCGCAACGTGCTGCGCACGCTCCCCGCCCGCCCCGGCGTCTACCGGATGCAGGATGCGCGCGGCGACGTGCTCTATGTCGGCAAGGCGCGGGCGCTCCGCAACCGGGTGACCAATTATACCCAGGTCGCGCGGCTGCCCCGGCGGTTGCAGCGCATGGTCGCGCAGACCCGGGCGATGACGATCGTCACCACGAACAGCGAGGCCGAGGCGCTGCTGCTCGAGGCGCAGCTGATCAAGCGCTATCGCCCGCCCTACAATGTCCTGCTGCGCGACGACAAAAGCTTCCCCTATATCCTGCTGGGCGCGGACCATGACTATCCGCGCATCCAGAAGCATCGCGGCGCGCAGCGGGCAAAGGGCAATTATTACGGCCCGTTCGCCAGCGCCGGATCGGTGACGCGCACGCTCAATGCGCTGCAAAAGCTGTTCCTGCTGCGCTCGTGCAGCGACAGCTTCTTCGCCAACCGGTCGCGGCCTTGCCTGCTCTATCAGATCAAGCGCTGTTCGGCCCCCTGTGTCGGCCGGATCGCGCCCGATGCCTATGCTGAGCTGGTCGCCGACGCCAAGGCGTTTCTCGGCGGCAAATCGACGCAGGTGCAGGCCAAGCTGGGCGCGGCGATGCAGGACGCGGCCGAGCGGATGGATTTCGAGCTGGCCGCCATCTACCGCGACCGGCTGCGCGCGCTCACCTTCATTCAGGGCAGCCAGGCGATCAATGCCGATGGGCTGGGCGATGCCGACATCTTCGCGCTGGCGAGCAAGGGCGGCACCGTCGGCATCCAGGGGTTTTTCATTCGCGGCGGGCAGAATTGGGGCCATCGCAGCTTCTTTCCGACCCATGTCGAGGATCTGGCCGACGAGGCGGTGCTGACCAGCTTCCTGATGCAATTTTACGAGGAGGTGCCGCCGCCGCGCACCATCCTGCTCGACCGGCCGCTCGCCGAGGCCGAATTGGTGGCCGAGGCGCTGGCCCCGGCGGCGGGCGGCAAGGTCGCGATCCTCGCTCCGCAGCGCGGCGACCGGCGGCGGCTGATCGATCAGGCGCGCCGCAATGCCGAGGAAGCGCTCGACCGGCGGCTGGCCGAAAGCACCACCCAGGCGCGGCTGCTGCGCGAACTGGCCGAATTGTTCGAGCTGGACGGTCCGCCGCAGCGCATTGAGGTGTATGACAACAGCCACATCATGGGCACCAATGCGCTGGGCGCGATGATCGTCGCCGGGCCGGACGGGTTCCTCAAGAACTGCTATCGCAAGTTCAACATCCGCCGCCCCGAAACCGCGCCGGGCGACGATTTCGCGATGATGCGCGAGGTGTTCGAGCGCCGCTTCGCCCGCGTGCAGACCGACGATCCCGACCGCGAGGGCGGCGACTGGCCCGATCTGGTGCTGATCGATGGCGGGCGCGGCCAGCTCAATGCCGCGCTGCGCACGCTTGCCGATATGGGGATCGAGGATGTGCCGCTGGTCGGCGTGTCCAAGGGGCCGGACCGCAATGCCGGGCGCGAGACCTTTCACCTGCCCGGCGGGCGCGAACTGACGCTGCCGCCCAATGCGCCGGTGCTGTTCTATCTGCAAAGGCTGCGCGACGAGGCACATCGGTTCGCCATCGGCGCGCACCGGCAGAAACGCGCCAAGGCGATTGGCGCGTCACCGCTGGACGAGGTGCCGGGCATCGGCCCGGCGCGCAAGCGGGCGCTGCTGATGCATTTCGGCACCGCGCGGGCGGTGCGCGCGGCCAGCCTTGAGGATCTGCAAAAGGCCCCCGGCGTGTCGCGCAGCGTCGCACAGCTTGTCCATGACCATTTCCATCAGCGCTGAGCGCCGGGTTGCGCCGCCGCCCCGCGCGGAGGCCGGCCGGCGATGATCATCGAGGCCGAGGCGCTGATCGTGGCGGTGCGCGCGCATGGCGAACATGGCGCGGTGATCCGTGCGCTCACCCCGGCACATGGGCTTCAGCCCGGCTATGTCCGGGGTGGCCGGTCACGCGCGCTGCGGCCGGTGCTGTCGCCGGGCAATGTCGTCGCGCTCAGCCTGCGCGCGCGCACCGAGACGCAGCTTGCCGCCGCCACCGCCGAACTGGTGCACAGCCGCGCGCCGCTGCTGGCCGAGCCGCTGCCGGCGGCGGCGATCGACTGGCTGTGCGCGCTCACTGCCGCGACCCTGCCCGAAGGCCATCCCTATCCGGCCGTGCATGATGCGCTGGCGGCCATGCTCGACGCCGTCGAACATGCGCCGAGCGCGCGCGGCTGGGCCCCGGCGATCTGGCGGTTCGAGGCGCTGCTGCTCGCCGAGCTTGGTTATGGGCTGGCGGGTGGCGGGCTGGCGAATGGGGGGCTGGCGCCCGATGACCGGGATCCGGCCGGCGATGCCATTGCCCGTCACCTGCTGCCCGGCCGGCGCGGCGTGATCCTGGCGGCGCGCGATCGGCTGCGCACCCGGCTGGCGCGCGCGGGTGCCGGGGGCTGAGATAGCCATGACCAACCCCGTCGGCCTCGTCGGCCCTTTCCGCGGGGGTTGACCAACCGGGCGGTTGCGGCTTTGCACCGGCAGGCTGCGGGTTTGCGGGGGAGGTGCTGGTGCTGGTCGCGATATTGGCGGGGGACGGGATCGGGCCGGAAGTTGTCGCTCAGGCGGTGCGGGTGCTCGACGCGCTCAATCTCGGGCTGGAGTTTGCCGAGGCTCCGGTCGGCGGCCAGGCCTATCGCGTTGCCGGCCATCCGCTGCCGCCCGCGACGCTGGCGCTTGCCGCGCGCGCCGATGCGATCCTGTTCGGGGCGGTTGGTGATCCGGCCTGTGACGGGCTGGAACGGCATTTGCGGCCCGAACAGGCGATCCTCGGCCTGCGCCGCGAACTCGGGCTGTTCGCCAATCTGCGCCCGGCGCGGCTGTTTCCGGGGCTGGCCGATGCCTCTGCGCTGCGCCCCGAAGTCGCCGGGGCGATCGACCTGATGATCGTCCGCGAACTGACCGGCGATGTCTATTTTGGCACCCCGCGCGGCCGCCGCACCACCGATGCCGGGCTGCGCGAGGGCTTTGACACCATGCGCTATGACGAGGCGGAGGTCGCCCGCATCGCCCGGCTGGGGTTCGAGACCGCGCGCGGGCGGCGGGGGCGGCTGTGTTCGGTCGACAAGGCCAATGTGCTCGAAACCTCGCAGCTGTGGCGCGACGTGGTGACCGAAATCGCCGCCGATTATCCCGATGTCGCGCTGACCCATATGTATGTCGACAATGCCGCGATGCAGCTGGTGCGCGCGCCGGGGCAGTTCGACACCATCGTCACCGGCAATCTGTTCGGCGACATCCTGTCCGATCAGGCATCGATGTGCGTCGGCTCGATCGGGCTGCTGCCCTCGGCCTCGCTCGATGCGGCAGGCAAGGGGCTGTATGAGCCGATCCACGGCTCCGCCCCCGACATTGCCGGGCAGGACCGCGCCAATCCGCTGGCGACGATCCTGTCGGCGGCGATGATGCTGCGCCATTCGCTGGGGCGGGCCGATGCGGCGGCGCGGATCGAGGCGGCGGTCGCGGCCGTGCTCGCATCGGGCGCGCGCACCGGCGATCTGGGCGGCACGCTGGGCACGGCGGCGATGGGCGACCGGGTGATCGCCGCGCTCGCCGCCTGAACCGGCACCTCCGGCACCTCGGGCCTCGGCCCCGGCTTGGCCGGCTGAAAGAAAAACTGGCAGGCGGCGCGGGCCTTGCCCGAGTTGACCTGGGGCGGGCAAAACCGGCAAAGCGCCTGCCATGAAGCGACTGACCGGCCAGGATCCTGCCATCACCTCCAAATGGCGCCCCGCGACCCAGGCGGTGCGCGGCGGCACCGCGCGCTCCGAATGGGGCGAGACGTCGGAGGCGATCTTCCTCACCTCGGGCTATGCCTATGACTGTGCGGGCGACGCGGCGGCGCGCTTTGCCGGCGAACAGAAGGGCATGACCTATAGCCGGCTGCAGAACCCGACGGTCGAGATGCTCGAACAGCGCATCGCGATGCTCGACGGGGCGGAGGCCGCGCGCGCGATGGCGAGCGGCATGGCGGCGATGACATCGGCCCTGCTGTGCCAGCTGTCGGCCGGGGACCATCTGGTCGCGGCGCGGACGATGTTCGGATCGTGCCGCTGGCTGACCGATTCGCTGCTGCCGCGCTTCGGGATCGAGGTGACGATCGTCGATGCGGTCGACACCGCCGCCTGGGAAGCGGCGATCCGCCCCAACACCCGGCTGTTCTTCTTCGAGACCCCGGCCAATCCGACGCTGGAGATCGCCGATCTGGCCGGCATCTGCGCGATTGCGCGCGCGCACGGCATTCGCACGCTCGTCGACAATGCCTTTGCCACTTCGGCGTTGCAGCGGCCGCTCGATTTCGGGGCCGATATTGTCGCCTATTCGGCGACCAAGCTGATGGACGGGCAGGGGCGCGTGCTCGCCGGGGCGGTGTGCGGCAGCCGCGCGTTCATCGACGATGTGCTGCTGCCCTTTGTCCGCAACACCGGGCCGACCCTGTCGGCGTTCAACGCCTGGGTGGTGCTCAAAGGGCTGGAAACGCTCGACCTGCGCGTCCGCCGGCAGAGCGACAATGCCCTTGCCGTGGCACGCTTCCTCGAGGATCGCGGGCTGCGCGTGCTCTATCCGGGGCTGGACAGCCATCCGCAGCGCGCGCTCGCCGCGCGGCAGATGGCGGCCGGGGGCACGATCATGGCGCTGTTCGTCGCCGACCGGGCGCAGGCGCACGGCCTGCTCGACGCGCTCGAACTGATCGACATTTCCAACAATATCGGCGATTCCCGGTCGCTGATGACTCACCCGGCCACCACCACCCACAGCAGCCTGGCGGCCGAAGTGCGCGCCGAAATGGGCATCACCGACGGGATGCTGCGCCTGAATGTCGGGCTGGAGGATGTGGCCGACCTGATCGAAGATCTTGACCGGGCGCTCGGCGCGGTCGGGCTGTGAAGGCGCTTTTCCCCCATGCCCAGACCACAAGGGGCGTGACCGTCAGGGTCTCCGTCGCCTTCATGCCCGACCAGTCGGACCCCGATCATGGCCGCTGGTTCTGGGCCTATCACATCCGGCTGGAGAATGAGGGGCGGATGGCCGTCCAGCTGATCAGCCGCCACTGGATCATCACCGACGGCCATGGCGCGCGCCATGAGGTGCAGGGCGAGGGGGTGGTGGGCGAACAGCCGCTGCTGCCGCCGGGGGCGTCGTTCGACTATGTCTCGGGCTGCCCGCTGTCGACCCCCACCGGGCAGATGCGCGGCAGTTACCGGATGGTGGCCGAGGACGGCTCGACCTTCGACGTCGCGATCCCGCGCTTTCCGCTCGTCGCGCCGGCGGTGCAGGCATGAAGCGCACGCATCTGCCGCTGAACGGCCTGCGCGTGCTCGATGCCGCCGCGCGGCACCTGTCCTTCACTCGCGCCGCCGACGAACTGGCGGTCACCCCGGCGGCGGTCGGCCAGCAGGTGCGTGCGCTTGAAGAAACTCTGGGCGTCGTGCTGTTCCGCCGCACCGCCAAGGGGCTGGAACTGACGCCCGAGGCAGAGGCCGGGCTGGCCGCGCTGCGCCAGGGTTTTCTGTGCTTTGAAGATGCGGTGCGGGCGATCCAGGCCGGTCAGTCGTCCAAGGTGCTGACCATCGCCGCGCCGCGCGACCTGACCGCGCGCTGGCTGGCGCCGCGCCTCGCCCGGCTGGCGGCCGGCGATACCGAGCTGCGCTTTCACATCGTGTCGGGCGACGAGGCGGTGGATTTCACCGAGGCCAATCTCGATCTCGCCATCCGCCTGATGGTCGACCGGGGCGCGCATGAAGGCGTGCTGATCGGCACCGCCCGCTTCGTCCGCATCGCCGCGCCGGGCACCGGGCCGGATGCGCCCTGGATCGGCTGGCCGGGCCATGCCCCCGACGGGGCACCGCTGCGCGTCGCCGATGCCGGGCTGGCGATCGATGCGGCGATGCAGGGGCTGGGCCGCGCGCTCGTCCCCGAAATGCTGGTCGAGGCCGATCTTGCCGCCGGGCGCGTCGTGGCGCTCGGCGAGCCGGTCGACCATGGCATGGGCTATTGGGCGCATGCGCCGATGCCGCAATGGCGGCAGAAAAAGGTCCGCGCGCTGGTCGAGGCGCTGACCGGCTGAGCGCGCGGGCGGGGCGGCAGCGCCGCGCTGCTGTCTCCGGCCGCTGGCTGGCATCATCCCCCAACAAGGCGACCCGTCACCGCCGCGTTGCAGGCACGGCCCGCCCGGCGGCACATGTGCCACGGCGGGACGTGCATAAATGAACATTTGCCTTGGACAGGATGGTTAATTTTCCGTAAAACGATACCCGAAGCCGAAGCGGGCTCAGGTGGCGACGGGCGATTCGTGTCCGGAGCGCATGGGTTCGACACATCGGCGTTGTTTGGGTGGGTTGCTGTTCCTTACGAACCAAGGGGTGTTGTTTATGAAGAAGTTTGTTCTCGGTCTCGCGATGGCCGGTGCCGCCATCGCCGCCGCGCCGGCTCAGTCGGCTGTCGTCCTGTCGAGCACGCCGGGTGCCGCCGTCTATGCGGGCAGCGGTTTTGACGACCCGATCATGTTCGATTTCGAAACCTCCACGCCGCGCTGGAACCGGTCGATCTTCACGACGACCGTCGAAACCCGCGCCCGTCCGCTCGGCAGCACCGGCGGCTTCGTCTCGGTCGGCCCGGCCGATGGCACGCCCGGCGTGTTCGATCTGACCGGTCTCGGCCCGATCAACGCCGTCAGCCTGCTCTGGGGCTCGATCGACGTCTACAACACGCTCGAAGTGCTGGGTGCCGATGGCGTCGTTCTCGCCACCATCGAAGGCAGCAACGTCTGGGATCCGGCCAACGGCAACCAGACCGAAGCCGACACCAACCGCATCGTGCGTCTCGACTTCACCAACGGCTTCCAGTCGCAGGTGACCGCGCTGCGCTTCAGCGCCTATGGCAACGCCTTTGAAGTCGACAACATCGCCATCGCGGCGGTGCCTGAGCCGGCGACCTGGGCGATGATGATCGGTGGCTTCGGCATGATCGGTGCCGCTGCCCGTCGCGTCCGCAAGGTTCGCGCGGTCTACGCCTGAGCCATATCGGCCCGAAACGGGCCGGTCGCAAAGCAAGGAAGGGGACGGCCATTTGGTCGTCCCTTTTCTTTTTTATGGCTTTTTTCGTGAAATGGCGGTGCCGGCGCGGCGTTGTCGCGGCATCCGGACCGGCCGATCCCTCACCCTTGCCGGCAGCGAACCGGCACCGGCACGATGACCCGGTTTTTTGTCAGGCCCGGCGCTTCAGGCCCAGCCCCAGGGCCGCTCCCGGAACCATTTGGTGATGATGTATTTGGCGCCCGCCCGCACCTTCATCCCGTGATGCAGGGTCGACGGGTTGGGGCTGCCGTCGGGGCGGCGGTTGTTCCACGCCAGCAGCTTGCCGGTTTCGGGCTGGATGGTCTTGTCGATCGCCTTGAACCGCGTCGCGCCGCCCGCTTCGGGTTCGTTCAGATAGATCATCACCGTCCAGGTCCGCTGACCGGCGACCTGGGTATGGGTGTGATAATCGGCGCCCTGCGGCTCGAAATAATCGGTATGGGCCTTGAACTCCTGCCCCACCGCATAACGCTGGCCCTGCATCGGTTCGCCATATTTGAGGTCGAGGCGTGAAAAGGCGAAGATCCGCTGGTCGATGTCGACGATCAACGGATCGTTGACGTCGAAATAACAGGTCTCGCTGGTCCGGAACGCGGCATCGCCATTGTAATCGGTGACGGTCGAGGGCTGGCGGTTGCGGTCGATGCGTTCCATCACCTGCGCGCATTCCTCCGGCGTCAGGAAATCGCGCCGGATGAACAGGCTGAGCTTGGGCGTCGGCACCCGCTGCACGCCGGGTTCAGCCATCATGCTGTCGATGACCATCTGGTCATAGGGATTGTCGGTCACATCATCCTCCCGGCCGGCCATCCTCCCGGCCAGCTATCCACGGCGGGCGAACCGTCGCGCGGGCGGGCGGCCAGCGTCAAGGCCCGTGCCGCCGGTTGCTGGCCGGGGCCGGCTGCCATATGACTGTCATAAATCGTTCCGCGAACTGTCACCAAGGGGGCCTAGCGCGGCCGCACGCTGGGGAGAATGGATGCGCCTGCCGATTGATCCGCGCCGCTGGCGCACGCTGTGGCGCGACGCCCGGTTCGATCCGCTGCTGCTGGCCGAGCTTCTGGTCGTCGCGCTGATCGCGGTGCAGGCGGCGCGGCTGGCCTGGGCGGTCGTGACCCCGACCGGGCCGGTCGGGGCATGGACGGCCGCCCCCGGCCCCGATGCCGCCGCCGGGCGCGCCGCGCTGGCCGCCGGCACCGATCCGTTCTTCCGCGCCGGATCGGGCGATGCGTCCGCCACCGTCACCGCCTTGCCGTTCAGCCTGTTCGGCACCCGTGTCGACGAGGCGACGGGGCGGGGATCGGCGATCCTTGCCGCCAGCGACAATGTGCAGCGCAGCGTGGCGGTGGGCGAGGAGATCGAGCCGGGCGTGACGCTCAAATCGGTGGCGTTCGATCATGTCGTGATCAGCCGCGCCGGGCGCGACGAATCGCTGTTCCTCGTCCAGTCGGACAGCGCCCCGCCAGCCCCGGTCATGGGTGCGCCGGTGCCGCCGGTCGTGCCCGCGCCGGCCAGCGCGCCGGCAACGGAGGGCCAACGCTGATGCGCCGTCTGTCCGCAATGCTGGCGCTTGGCACCGCCGCCGCGCTGGTGCTCGCCGCCCCGGCGGCGGCGCAATATGCGCTCAACGTCCGCGATGCCGATATCCGCGCTTTTATCCAGGATGCGGCAAAGGTCACGGGGCGCAGCTTCATCGTCGACCAGCGGGTGCAGGGCAAGGTGTCGGTCGTCACCGACCGCAGCCTGTCGCGCAGCGAATATCTGGAAGTGTTCCTGTCGACGCTCAGGGCCAATGGGCTGGTCGCGGTGCCGGCGGGCGGGGGCGCGTTCCGCGTCCAGCCGCTCGACGGCGCGGCCAGCCAGCCAAGCCGGGTCGGCCGGGCCGGGGCGGCCAATGCGCTGGTGACCGAAATCGTCCGCCTGCGCTCCATCGACGCGCCCTCGGCAGCGGAAACGGTGCGCCCGCTCGTCAGCCGCGAAGGCTCGGTGACCGCCAATCGCGCCGGCAATTCGCTCGTCATCGTCGATTTCGGCGACAATGTCCGCCGCGTGCGCGAGGTGCTGGCGCGGATCGACCGCGACAGCGCGGCAACGCGGGTCATCACCCTCAAAAATGCCGGCGCGCGCGAGATTGCCGGCTCGCTCGCCCAGCTGATCGGGCCGGGCGGGGCCGGGGCAGCGGGCCAGGCCGGCGGACCGGCGGCGGGCGCAAGCGTGGTCGCGGTCGACAGTTCCAACGCGGTCGTGCTGCGCGGCGATCCGGCGACGGTCGCACGCCTCGCACAGGTCGCGACCGAGCTTGACCAGCGCGCGGCCAATGGCACCGAAGTGCGCGTCCACTGGCTCGAACATGCCGATGCCCAGCTGCTGCTGCCGGTGCTCCAGCAGCTGACCGGGCAGAGCGTGACCCAGCCGGCGATGACCGCCGGGCTCAGCCAGTCGCGCGGACTGGGCGGCGCAGGGAGTGCGGGCGGCGGGCTTAGCGCGCCGCAGGCTGCGCCCCAGCCGGCGGCGCTGCCGGCCCAGCCGGTGCCGCCGGGGGAGAGCATCATCGGCCGGCAGAGCGCGATCGTCACCCGGTTCGAAGGCGCGAATGCGATCATCATCGCCGCCGCGCCCGACACGCAGCGCATTCTGGGCGAGGTGGTGCGCCAGCTCGACACGCGCCGCGATCAGGTGCTGGTCGAGGCGATCATCGTCGAGATTTCGGACCAGCTGGCCAAGCGGCTGGGCGTGCAGTTCCTGCTCGGCGGCGAGCCGGGCAGCGACGTGCCGCTGCTGGCGACCAATTATTCGAACGCCCAGCCCAATATCCTGACCATCGCCGGCGCGGTCGCCGCGCGCGAGCTGGACCGGACGACGACCACCGTCAACGGGCAGGTGGTGACGACGACCACCAACAGCCCGGTGTCCGACCAGCTGGCACAGGCCGCGGCCAATGCCGTGCTGGGCGCGACCGGCGGGCTGGGCGGATTTGCCACCAATGTCGGGCGCAACGGCATTTTCGGCGTGATCCTGAACGCCGTCCGCTCCGACACCGCGTCCAACCTGCTGTCGACGCCGTCGATCATGACGCTCGACAATCAGGAAGCGCGCATCCTGGTCGGCCAGGAAATCCCGATCACCACCGGACAGGCGCTGTCGAACAATTTCGACAATGCGTTCCGCACGATCCAGCGCCAGAATGTCGGCATCCAGCTGCAGGTCCGCCCGCAGATCAACGAAGGCGGCGCGATCAAGCTGATCCTGCGTCAGGAGGTCAGCTCGATCGCCGGGCCGGTGTCGAACAGCAATCAGGAACTGATCCTCAACAAGCGCGAGATCGAGACGACGGTGACCGTCGATGACGGCCAGATCATCGCGCTGGGCGGGCTGCTGGACGACAATGAACGGCGCACGATCGAGAAGATCCCGCTGCTCGGCGACATCCCGGGGCTGGGCGAGCTGTTCCGGTCGCGCTCGCGTTCGCGCGCCAAGACCAATCTGATGGTGTTCATCCGCCCGACCATCCTGCGCACGCCGGAGGATGCGCGCGCGGTGGCGATGCGCCGCTATGGCTATATCCGCGCCCAGCAGGTCGACCAGCAGCCCGATGCCGAGCCGACCATCGACGAGCTGGTGCGCGATTATATGGGCGCAGCCGCTATGCTGCCGCCGCCGGCACCGGCACCGGCGCCTTCCGGCACGGCTGCCGGGCCGCCGGAGCCAGGCCGGTGACGATCGGCCGCGCCGGCGATGCGGTGGCGGCCGCCGCCCCGGCAGCGCTGCCGATCACCATCCCCTATGGCTTTGCCCGGCGTCACGGCGTCATCCTGATGGCGGGCGCGGGGGACCGGCTGTCGGTCGCGCTGCGCGAAGGGGCGGACCCGGCGATGCTGCTTGAGGTCAGGCGGCATCTGGCGCAGGGCTTTGATGTCGCCTTGGTCGCGGCGGATGCGTTCGACCGGCTGCTGTCGGATCATTATGCGCTGGGCGGCGAGGCGGCGGCGATGGCGGCAGGGTCGCTTGGGCTGGGCGACGATCTGGCGCTGATCGCGGGCGATCTGCCGACCGCCGACGATCTGCTCGACACCGCCGACGATGCCCCCGCCATCCGCCTGATCAACGGCGTGATCGCCGATGCGGTGCGGCAGGGCGTGTCGGACATTCATGTCGAGCCTTATGAAACCGGGCTGGTGGTGCGGATGCGCATCGACGGCGTGCTGCGCGAGACGCTCCGCATGCCCGCCCATGTCGCGCCGGTGCTGGTCAGCCGCATCAAGGTGATGGCGCGGCTCGACATCGCCGAACGGCGCGTGCCGCAGGACGGGCGCATCTCGCTGACCCTGGGCGGCAAGCTGCTCGACGTGCGCGTGTCGACCCTGCCCAGCCGCGCGGGCGAGCGGGTGGTGCTGCGCATCCTCGACAAGGCCAATGCCGGGATGGATCTGGCGCTGCTCGGCCTTGCGCCCGGAGCGGAGGCGGTGCTGCGCGATGCGCTGGCCGAGCCGAATGGCATCATCCTCGTCACCGGCCCGACCGGATCGGGCAAGACGACGACCCTCTATGCGAGCCTGAGGCTGCTCAATGACGGCACGCGCAACATCCTGACCGTCGAGGATCCGGTCGAATATGCGGTCGAGGGCGTCGGCCAGACCCAGGTCAATGCCAAGGTCGGGCTGACCTTTGCCGCCGGGCTGCGCGCGATCCTGCGTCAGGATCCCGATGTGGTGATGGTCGGCGAAATCCGCGACCGCGAGACTGCCGACATCGCCGTTCAGGCGTCGCTGACCGGGCATCTGGTGCTGTCGACCGTCCATACCAACGATGCCATCGGCGCGATCACGCGGATGCGCGACATGAAGGTGGAGCCGTTCCTGCTCGCCTCGACGCTGCGCGCGGTGATCGCGCAGCGGCTGGTGCGGCGGCTGTGCCCCGATTGCCGCCGCCCGGTCGCGGCCAGCGGCTCGGTTGCGGCCCTGCTCGGCTTCGATCCGGGTGAGACCGTTTATGAACCCGTTGGCTGCGACGCCTGCGGGCAGACCGGCTTTCGCGGCCGCATCGGTGTGTTCGAGGCGGTGCGCGTCGATGAGACGATCCGGCGGCTGATCAATGATGGCGGCGACGAGGCGATCATCGCCCGCCACGCCTTCCTCAACGCTCCCAATCTGGGCGCGGCGGCGCGGGCGCTGGTGCGCGCGGGCGAAACCACGGCGGAAGAGGCGGTGCGCATTTCGCGCCGCGAGCCGGTCGATGCCTGATTATGACTATCTGGCGGTCGACGCGCGCGGCGGGGAACGGCGCGGGCGCATCGCCGCGGCCTCGGCCGAGGCGGCGCGCCAGCGGCTCGACCAGCGCCGGCTGTTCGTCGTGCGGCTGGAACCCGGCACCGCCGATCCGGCAGGGACCGGGCGCGCACGGCCATTTGCGCGCCGCCGCCGCCTGTCGGCCAAGGAGCTGACGCTGTTCACCCGCCAGCTGGCGACGCTGACCCAGGTCAGCCCGCTTGAGGAATCGCTGCGGACGATGGCGGTCCAGTTCGAACAGCCGCATGTCCGCCAGATTGTCGGTCAGGTGCATCAGGGCGTGGTCGAGGGCCGCCGCCTGTCGGATGCGATGGCGCGCGCGCCGGCAAGCTTCCCGCCGCTCTACCGCGCGATGGTGAGCGCGGGTGAAGGCTCGGGCGCGCTGCCGGTGATCCTTGAGCGGCTGTCGGTGCTGCTCGAACGTCAGGCGCAGATGCGGTCGAAGATCGTCACCGCGACCGCCTATCCGGCGGTGCTGGCGCTGGTCGCGCTGTTCGTCGTCGCCGCGCTGATGGCGTTCGTCGTGCCCAAGGTGGTCGAGCAATTCGATACCGTCGGCCAGCGGCTGCCGCTGCTCACCCGCATGGTCATCGGCCTGTCGGACTTTCTGGTCGGCTGGTGGTGGGCGCTGCTCGCCGGGCTGGTGGCAGCGGCGCTGGTGGCGGCGCGCGCGCTGGCGGAGCCGGGGATCAGGCTGGCGTTCGACCGCGCGCTGCTCGGCGTGCCGCTGATCGGGCGGCTGATCCGCGATCTGCACGCCGCGCGCATGGCACGGACGCTGGCGACCATGGTCGCCTCGCGCCTGCCGCTGCTCGACGGGCTGGCGCTCACCGCCGGCACCGTCCACAACCGCGCGCTGCGCGCCGCGACCGGCGAGATTGTCGAGGCGATCCGCGGCGGAGGCAGCCTGTCGGCGGCGCTGCGCCGTGCCGGGGTGTTTCCGCCGCTGCTCGTCTATCTGGTCGCGGGCGGCGAGGCGTCGGGGCGGCTCGACCAGATGCTCGAACGCGCCGCCGATTATCTGGAGCGCGAGTTTGACGGCTTTACCGCGACCGCGCTGGCGCTGCTCGAACCGGCGATCATCGTCGTGATGGGCGCGCTCGTCGCCGCGATCGTGCTGGCGATCCTGCTGCCGATCTTGCAGCTTGAGACGCTGGCTGGACTGTAACTGGGCCGGATGAAGAGGAACATGATGACCCTTGCCCGATTCCGCCGCCGTGCGGCGCTTCGTTCCCGCAGCAATGCCGCCTCCGCGCGGCGTTCCGCCGAACCCGGCTTCACGTCTTCGCGGCGTTCCGCCGAACACGGCTTCACGCCCCTGAAGCGTTCCGCCGAACACGGCTTCACGCTGGTCGAACTGATGGTGGTGATCGTCATCATCGGGTTGCTGGCGACGATCGTGGCGGTGAATGTGCTGCCGGCGGGCGACAAGGCGGCGATGGAAAAGGCGCGGGCCGACATCGCGACGCTCGAACAGGCGCTGGAGATGTACCGGCTCGACAACCTCACCTATCCGCAGACGACCGACGGGCTGAAGGCGCTGGTCGCGCCGCCGCCGGGCCTCGCCCAGCCGCAGCGTTACCGGCCCGGCGGCTATGTGAAGCGCCTGCCCGACGACCCCTGGGGGCGGCCCTATCTTTATGCCGCGCCGGGCACGCACGGCCCGGTCGATGTCTGGACGCTGGGCGCGGACGGCAAGGAGGGGGGCGAGGCCGAGAATGCCGATATCGGCAATTGGGACTGAGGCGCGCCGGCGGCGCGCCGGGTGCGGTCTGGCCCCGAACCGGCGTTCCGCCGAACACGGCTCCGGGTCTTTATGGCGTTCCGCCGAACACGGCTTCACGCTGGTCGAACTGATGGTCGTGATTGCGATCATCGGGTTGATGGCGGGGGCGGTGGTGCTGACCCTGCCCGATCCGCGCGGCGATCTGCTGGGTGAGGCGGAACGCTTTGCCGCGCGCACGGCGGCGGCGCGCGACATGGCGGTGATCGAGGGGCGGCCGGTTGCGGTGCGCGTCAGCGCCGGCGGCTATGCGTTCGACCGGCGGCGCGACGGCCAGTGGCAGCCGCTGACCGAGCGTGCCTTTGCCGCCCGGCTGTGGGGCGCGGGCGTGCGGGCGGAGCTGGGCGGGCCGCCGGCGGCGCGTGCCGCCTTTGATGCCACCGGCCGGCCGAGCGGGCCGTTTTCGGTCGTGCTGACGCGCGACGGGATGCGGATCGGGGTGCGCATCGCCGCCGATGGCGCGGTGTCGGTCGGCGGTTGAGATGAGCGCGCGCGGGGCCGGTTTCACGCTTGTCGAACTGCTGGTCGCGCTGCTGCTGTTCGGCCTCGCCGCGCTCGCGCTGATGCGGCTGGAAACCGCCTCGGTTCGCCAGACCGCCGATCTGGCCGAGCGGCAACAGGCCGAGCTGGTCGCGCGCAACATCGCCGTCGATCTGCTGACCGATGCGCTGCCGCCGCCCGCCGGGGTCCGCGCGGGCGCTCTCGTCAATGGCGGGCGGCGCTGGCGCTGGACGGTGCGGGCCGAGGCGGTGGCCGGCCAGCCCTTGCTGCGCATCGACATCATGGTCGCGGGCGGCGGCGCACCGGCGCTGCTGACCGTGCTGAGGCCGCTCGCATGACCGGGCGGCCGGGCAGGGCGCGCGCCGTCACCCAGGGCTTCACCCTGGTCGAGATGCTGGTCGCGCTGCTGGTGTTCGCGCTGCTCGCCGCCGCCGGCATCGCGGTGCTGCGGATCAGCGTCCAGTCGCAGGGCGCGGTGCGCGTGCGGCTGGACGAGCTGGCGGCGGCGCGCCGGGTCGATGCGCTGCTGCGCGCCGATCTGGCGCAGGCGGTGCCGCGCCCGACACGCAATACCGCCGGGGCGATGGAGCCGGCCTTTGCCGGCGGTCCCGACGGTTTCACGCTGGTGCGCGGCGGCTGGGACAATCTGGACGATGCGCCGCGTGCCGAGCTGCAACGGGTCGAATATCGGCTGGCGGGAACGCGGCTCGAACGGCGGGTGTGGCCGATGCTCGACGGGGCCGCGCCGCTGGCCGCCGAACCGGTGATCGCCGATGCCCGCGCGATCCGGCTGCGCTATCGCAGCCGCGATGGCTGGCGCGACCGCTGGGATCCGCTCGCCCGCGATGCGCTGCCGCTCGCGGTCGATCTGGTCATGACCGGGCCGGGCGGGGCCGAGACGCGTCAAGCCTATCTTGTCGGGGCCGGGCTTTGACGGGCGAGGCTGTGACGGGCGGGCCTGCGATGCGGCCCCCGCCGGGCGAGCGCGGCGCGGCGCTGCTGGCCGTGCTGATGCTGGTTGCGATCATGGCCGGGCTGGCGGCGATGGCGCTCGACCGGCTGCGGCTGGCAACGCGGATTGCGGCCAATGGCGCGGGCATCGAACAGGCGCGGTTTCTCGCCCTTGCGGCCGAGCAGGTGGCGGTGGCGCGCATCGCCGCGCTGCGCCGCGCGGCCGGCGACCGTGCCGATCCGGGCGGCTGGCAGGGGCGGCGCGTCGGCCTGCCTTTGCCCGCCGGGCTGGCGGCGGCGCGGCTGACCGATGGCGGCAATTGCTTCAATCTCAACAGCGTCGTCTCGGGCGCGACGACGGGGCCGGACATCCGCTTCGTCACCCGGCCGACCGGCCTTGCCCAGTTCACCGCGCTGATGGAGGGGCTGGGCATCGGCGCGGCCGAGGCGCGCCGCGCCGCCGATGCCTTGGCCGACTGGATCGACACCGATGATTATCCGCGCGCGCTGGGGGCGGAGGATGCCGCCTATCTGGCGCTGCCGGTGCCGCACCGCACCGCCGGCACGATCCTGGCCGATCCCAGCGAACTGGCCGCCATTGCCGGGATCGGCCCGGCCCTTTATCAGCGGCTCAAGCCCTGGGTTTGCACCTTGCCGGTGACCGACCTGTCGCCGATCAACGTCAACACGCTCACCCCCGAACAGGTGCCGCTGCTCACCATGTTGTCGCCCGAACAGATGCCGCCGGCTCGCGCCCGGGCGCTGATCGCCCGCCGCCCCGCCGGGGGGTGGGAAAGCGTGGCGGCGTTCTGGAACGATGCCGGGCGGCTGGGCGCGGAGGCTCCGGCCGATGTGCAGGCCCAGCCGCGCGTGCAGACGCGCTGGTTCGCGCTCGACGTGGCGGTGACGGTGGGCGGGGCCGATTTTGCCGAACGCGCGCTGATCGATGCCGCGGGCAATCCGGCGCGGATCGTCGCCCGGCGCTGGGGCGACGGCCAATGACGCGGCCCGCGCTTGGGGCCGCCAGCCTGCTCGTCGTCCGCATCGGCGTGGATGACCGGCCTGCCGGCTGGCACCGCATCGCGCGCAGCGGCGACGGGCGTGCGCGCGAACTGGCCTCGGGCGGCCTGCCGCTGCCGATGGCGGGGCCGGACGAGCTGCTGGTCGCGGTTGCGCCTGCCGATGCGGTGCGGCTGGTGCGGCTCGATCTGGGGGCGATGCCCGCCGCGCAGGCGGCCGGGGCGGCACGGGCGCTGCTTGCCGATCAGCTGCTCGATCCGGCGGGCGACGCCCATATCGCGGTCGGCCCCGCCGAAGGGCCGACCCGGCCGGTCGCGCTGGTCGCGGCGGCGCGGATGGCGGCATGGCTGGACGCGCTGGCCGCAGCCGGGGCCGATCCGGCCGAAATCTGGCCGGCGGTGCTGCTGCCCCCGGCCCCTGCGACCGGCTTTTCCCGGCTGGTCTGGGGCGATGGTGCGGTGCTGCGCGCTGCCGAGTGCGCCTTTGCCGATGATCCGGCGCTGACGCCTTTGCTGGTCGCCGACACGCCGGTTGTAGCGGTGGCGCTGGACGCGGCGTTTGCGGCCGCGTTCGCCCATCCGCCGCTTGATCTGCGGCAGGGGCGGTTTGCCCGCCGCCGCCGGCTGGCGGTCGCGCCTGCGCGCCTCAGGCGGCTTGGCGCATTGGCGGCGGCGCTGGCGGCGGTCAGCATCGCCGTGCCGTTGGCGCAGACGATCCGGCTTAATCTTGCGGCTGCACGGCTTGAGGCCGCGGCCGAGGCTGCCGCCGCCCCGGCGGGCGGCATCGCCGCGCTCGACGCGCGGCTGGCGCAGCGTCAGGGCGGCGGCGCCGGCTTTGCCGCGACCAGCGGGGCATTGCTGGCCGGGCTGGCGGCGATGCCGACCATCGATCTGAAAGAAATGGTCTTTTCCGTGGATGGGCAGCTGCGCGCGAGCATTTCCGCCCCCGGTGCGGCCGAGGTCGAGGCGCTGGTGGCGCGGCTGCGCGCGGCGGGGCTGGCGGTCGAGACGCCGCCCTTCGTCACCGACAATGGCCGCATTCGCGGCGAACTGAGGATCGGCGGATGAGCGCGGCCACGCCTGTGTCGGGCTGGTTCATGGCGCGCAGCGCGCGCGAACGCGTGCTGATTGCCGTCATGCTGGCGCTGCTTGCGGTCGTGATCGGCTGGCTGGGCATTGCCCGCCCGCTCGCCGGGGCGTTGACCCGGGCCGAGGCGCGCCATGCCGAAGCGGTCAGGCTGGCCGGGCAGGTCGAGGCGCGGGCGGTGTTGCTCGCGCGGCTCGACCGCGCGGCGCGGCCGGCCGCATCTGGCACGGCAGCGCCCGCCGATCTCGCCACCCGGATCGGGGCGGCGGCGGAGGCGGCGGGCTTTGCCGGTGCAACCGTCACGCCGCAGGGCACGACGCGCGCTGCGCTGATCATTCCCGCCGCCCGGCCCGCCGCGATCTTCGCGTGGATCGCGGCGCTGGATGGCGAGGGCGTTGTTGTCGAGCGGCTGGCGATGCGCGCCAATCCCGACCGGACCGTGCAGGTGGACGCCGGGCTGATCGCCGCACCGGGGCCGGCCGGGCGATGAGCCGCCGTGCCTGGCTGATCGCGGGGGTGGTTTTTGCCATCGCGCTGGTCGCGCTGATGCCGCTCAGGGTCGCGCTGGCGCTGATGCCGCCGATGCTCACCGCCCGCGCGGCGAGCGGCAGCCTGTGGTCGGGCCAGCTGGTCGAGGCGCGGATCGGGCCGTTGCTGCTTGGCGATGTTGCGGCCGCGCTTGATCCGCTGGCGCTGCTCACCGGGCGGCTGCGCTTCGATCTGGCCGGGCGGGTGCCGGCGTTTGAGGCGCGGATCGCCGCCGGGCCGGGGGGCTTGGCGCTCGATTCGGCGACCGGGCGGATCGTGCTTGCCGGCGGCACTGGCCTGCCCCCGGTCGAGGCGGTCGAGCTCGACGGGATCGGGCTGGATATTGTCGGCGGGCGCTGCACGGCCGCGCGCGGCCGGGTGACGGCCGAGCTGCCGGCGGCGGTGGCCGGGCTGGCGGCGGGCGCTGCGCTTCGCCTGTCGGGGCCGGTGTCCTGCGCCGGGGGCGAGCTGCGGCTGGAGCTGGCGAGCGCGGGCGGCACCGAGCGGCTGACGGCCCGGCTTGGCCCGGCGCGCTGGACCGCGCGGCTGCGCGTCAGCGGCGGAAACCGGCCGGTTCTCGACCTGTCGGGCGATTATTGAGCGATGGCGGTGCGCCATGTGCTTGACGCGGGGGCATATGCGCTCCTATGTGCCCGCCGCGGTTCCAGCCGTTACGGCGATCGTAGCTCAATCGGTTAGAGCACTGGTTTGTGGTACCAGGGGTTGCGGGTTCAAGTCCCGTCGATCGCCCCATCATCTTGATTTGATAAGGGTTTGCCGTGAACGTCTGGGATTTGCCGGATTTTGACGACCATGAGGGCGTGCACCTGTTCCGCGACCGCGACAGCGGTCTGACGGCGGTGGTTGCCGTGCATTCGACCGCGCTCGGCCCGGCGGCGGGCGGCGCGCGTTTCTGGCATTATCCGCGCCGCGACGATGCGGTGACCGACGCGCTGCGCCTGTCGCGCGGCATGAGCTATAAAAATGCGATGGCCGGGCTGCCGCTGGGCGGCGGCAAGGGCGTGATCCTGGCCGATGCCGACGGCACCAAGACCGAGGCGATGCTCGCCGCATTCGGCCGCGCGGTCGATTCGCTCGGCGGCCGCTATGTCACCGCCGAAGATGTCGGCATTTCGACCGCCGACATGGTCGCGGTCGCGCGCCAGACCCGGTTCGTGTCGGGCCTGCCGGTCGAACAGGGCAGTGCGGGCGGCGATCCCGGGCCGTTCACCGCCTATGGCGTGTTTCTGGGCATCAAGGCGGCGGTGCGCCGCGCGCTTGGCCGGGATGACATGGCGGGCGTGCATGTCGCCATCCAGGGCGTCGGCAGCGTCGGCGGCGGCGTCGCCCGGCTGCTGGCGGCCGAAGGCGCGCGGCTGACGCTTGCCGATGTCAATGCGGCGCGCGCCGCAGCGCTTGCCGCCGAACTGGGCGGGACGACCGCCGGCACCGACGAGATTCTGGCCATCGAGGCCGATGTCATCAGCCCCAATGCGCTGGGCGCGGTGCTGACCGAGGCGAGCATCGCCGCGCTGCGCGCGCCCATCGTGGCGGGCGGGGCGAATAACCAGCTGGCCACCCATGCCGATGGCGACCGCATCCATGCCCGCGGCATCCTTTATGCGCCCGATTATGTGATCAATGCCGGCGGCATCATCAATGTCGGGCTGGAATATCTGGGGCAGGGCGACGAGGCCGAGGTGCGCGCGCGCATCCGCCAGATCCCCGAGCGGCTGGAACAGGTCTGGGCCGAAAGCGCCGCGACCGGCGATCCCGCCGCCCATGTCGCCGACCGGATCGCGCAGCAGCTGATCGGCAGGGCCTGATCGTCTCTGGGCCTGAGCGCCTCTGGCTGACCGCCCGTGCGTGAGCCGCGGGCCGCAAACCGGTCCGCCAGCCGCCAATCGGCGCTTTCGCTTGGCCGCCCGGTCGGTTAAGATCGCCGTTACATCATGCACGGCTTTGCGAATCCCACCCGTTTTCTTGGGCTTGCCCGGCCGCTCACCCCTTGGCTGTTCGGTCTTGGCACGGCGTTGTGCCTGTATGGCTTTTATGCCGGTCTGATGCTCGCCCCGCCCGATTATCTGCAGGGCGAAAGCGTGCGCATCATGTATGTGCATGTGCCGGCCGCATGGCTGGGCATGGGCGGCTGGACCGGCATTGCGATTGCCAGCCTGACCCAGCTGGTCTGGCGGCATCCGCTGGCCGGGGTCGCGGCGCGCGCGATTGCGCTGCCGGGGGCGTATTTCACCGCCATCTGCCTGATTTCCGGGTCGATCTGGGGCAGCCGCACCTGGGGCACCTGGTGGCAATGGGACGGGCGGATGACGTCGATGCTCGTGCTGCTGTTCCTCTATATCGGCTATATCGCGCTTGCCGGGGCGAGCGAGGAAAAGACCAGCGTGTCGCGCGCGACGGCGATTTTCGGGCTGGTCGGCGCGGTCAATGTGCCGATCATCAACCGTTCGGTCGTGTGGTGGAACTCGCTGCATCAGGGGCCGAGCATCACCGTGCGCGGATCGGCAATCGCGCCTGAGATCCTGTGGCCGCTCGCCTTCACCACCCTCGGTTTTTCGCTGCTGTTCGGCGCCATCGTGCTGATGCGGATGCGCGCGACGCTGGCGAGTGCCAAGGTCGAGGCGCGGCTGCGCCGGCTGGCGGCGGCATGACCCATTGGCCCTATATCATCGCGGCTTACGCGATCACCGTGCTGGGTGCGGCGGGGCTGTCGCTCCACGCCTGGGCGGCGATGCGCCGGGCGGAGCGCGAGGCGGAGGCGATCCGGCGCAAATGAAGGCAAAGCATCAAAGACTGACGCTCGGCGTGGTCGCGCTGGCGTCACTGGTCGGGGCTGGCCTGCTCGCGGCATCGGCACTGCGCGATCAGGCGGCCTATTTCTATTCGCCCGCCGATCTGGCGCGCAGCCCGGTCGATCCGGGGCAGCGCATCCGGCTGGGCGGCATGGTTGCCGACAAATCGATCCGCCGCGCGGCGGACGGCGTGACCATCGATTTCGTCGTCGCCGACGGGCCGGCAACGGCGCAGGTGCGGTTTCGCGGCATCCCGCCCGATCTGTTCAAGGAAAATAGCGGCGTCGTTGCCGAAGGCGCGTTCGGCCCCGACGGGGTGTTCGTCGCCGACAACATCCTGGCCAAGCATGACGAGCGTTACATGCCCCCCGAACTGGAACGGGGCGGGGACGGGCAGCGCCACAAGACCGGGACGCTGAAGCCATGATCGCCGAAGCAGGCCTTGCCGCCCTGTGGCTGGCGGCGGCGCTGGCGCTGTTGCAGCTGGTGATGGGGGCAACCGCCTTTGCCGGGCGCAGCGATGCGGTGCGGCTGGTCGGCGGGGCGGTGGTCGGCCCCGCGGCGGTCGCGCAGGGGCTGCTGACGCTGCTCGCCTTCATGCTGCTGGTCTGGCTGTTCACCGAATCCGACATGTCGGTGCGGCTGGTGGCCGCCAACAGCCATTCGGCCAAGCCGATGCTCTACAAGATCGCCGGCACCTGGGGAAATCACGAAGGCTCGATGCTGCTGTGGGTGACGATCCTGGGCGTGGCCGGCGCGGCGGTTGCGCTGTTCGAACGCCGGGTAAGCGCGCGGATGCGCCATGCGACGCTCGCCGCGCAGGCGGCGATCGGGCTGGGGTTTTTCGCCTTTCTGCTGTTCTCGTCCAACCCGTTCACGCGGCTGTCGCCGGCCGCGCCCGAGGGGCAGGGGCTCAATCCGCTGCTGCAGGATCCGGGCCTCGCCTTCCACCCGCCGACGCTTTACCTTGGCTATGTCGGGCTGTCGGTCGCCTTTTCCTTTGCGGTCGGGGCGCTGTTGACACGCGAGGTCGATGCCGGTTTCGCCCGCGCGATGCGGCCCTGGGTGCTGGCGGCGTGGATCATGCTGACGCTGGGCATCACCGCCGGCAGCTATTGGGCCTATTACGAGCTGGGCTGGGGCGGCTGGTGGTTCTGGGACCCGGTTGAAAACGCCTCGCTGATGCCTTGGCTGGCGGCGACTGCGCTGCTGCATTCGGTGACCGTGCTGGCGACGCGCGACGCGCTGCGCGCCTGGACGGTGATGCTGGCGGTCATCGCCTTTTCAATGTCGATGGTCGGCACCTTCCTCGTCCGTTCGGGCATTTTGACCAGCGTTCACGCCTTTGCCGTCGATCCGGAACGCGGGTCGTTCATCCTTGCGCTGCTGGCGCTGTATATCGGCGGCGCGCTGGCGCTGTTCGGGCTGCGGATCGCGACCGTCAAGGAAGGCGCGCAGTTCGAACCGGTGAGCCGCGAGGGCGCGCTGGTGGGCAATAATCTGCTGCTGACCGCGATTCTGGGCGTGGTGTTTGTCGGCACGCTCTATCCGCTCGCCGCCGAAGCGCTGTCGGGCGAGAAACTGTCGGTCGGTCCGCCCTATTTCGACGCCACAGCCGGGCCGCTTGCGCTGTTGATGTTCGTGCTGATGGCCGTGGGGCCGCTGCTGCGCTGGCGGCGCGACCGGGCACAGGCGCTGATCCGGCGGCTGGCGGTGCCGGTGCTGGCGGGGGTCGGCGCGCTGGGCGCGGTGCTGGTGTTCGCCCCCGGCATCCGCATTCTGCCGCTGCTCGGGCTGGTGACGGCGATCGGGGTTGGCGCGGCCAGTGTCGCGCCGCTTTTTGGCCGCAACCTTCGGCGCACGCCGCTGTTCATCTGGGGCATGGTGATCGCGCATCTGGGCGTCGCCGTGTCGCTCGCTGGCATGGCGTGCGACAGCGCGTTCACGCGCGAAACCCTGGTCGCGCTCAATCCCGGCGAGGCGCGCAGCGTCGGCCCCTATACGGTCAGGCTGGCGGCGATCGATCCGGTCGCCGGGCCGAATTGGACGGCGCTTGAAGCCACGTTGGTCGCGCAGCGCGGTTCGCGCGCGCCGATCACCCTCAAGCCGCAGGCACGCAGCTGGCCCAATCCGGTCACCCAGACCAGCGAATCGGCCATCGCCACCGCATGGGACGGGCAGCTCTATACGGTGCTGGGCGCGCAGGATGAGCGCGGACGCTGGCAGCTGCGGTTGTGGTGGAAGCCGTTTGTCACGCTGATCTGGCTGGGCGGCGGGCTGATCGCGCTGGGCGGTGCGCTGGCGCTTATCGGCCGGGTGCGCCGCGCAGCGCGCCAGCCGGTGGCGGCGTTCGCATGAGGCGCGCGCTCATTCTCTGGCTGCCGCTGGCGGGGTTCATCGCCTTTCTGGGCTTTGTCGCATACGGCCTGTACAGCCCGGCGGACCGCAGCATCGCCTCGCGCATGGTCGGCAAGCCGGTGCCGGCGTTCGACCTGCCCGAAGGCGCGCCGGGCCGGGGGCGGTTCGACAGCCGCGCGCTGGCGACCGGCAAGCCCCGCCTGCTCAACATATTCGCCAGCTGGTGCGTGCCCTGTGTCGCCGAAGCCCCGGTGCTGATGGAGCTGAAGCGGCGCGGGGTCGAGATCGACGCGATCGCGATCCGCGACCGGCCGCAGGATGTCGCCGGCTTCCTCGCGCGCAACGGCGATCCCTATCGCCATATCGGGTCGGACACGGTGTCGCGCGTGCAGCTGGCCATGGGCTCGTCCGGGGTGCCGGAAACCTTTGTCGTCGACGGGCGCGGGATCATCCGCCACCAGCATATCGGCGACATCCGTGCCGAGAATATTCCTGACATCCTCGCCCGGCTTGAAGAGGCGGCGCGATGAGCGCGGCGCATCGCATCGCGCTGCGCGGGTGTGCGCTGGGGGCGGCGCTGGCGCTGGCCGGGCCGGTGCTGGCCGATTCCGCGCTGCCGCCGGCGCGCTATGCGCATGAACAGCTGGCCGATCCGGCCAAGGAGCGGGTGGCGCACGATCTGATGCTGACGCTGCGCTGCATCGTCTGCCAGGGCCAGTCGATTGCCGACAGCGATGCCGAACTGGCCGGCGACATGCGCGCGCTGGTGCGCAGCCGCATCGCCGCCGGCGAGAGCCCTGACTCGATCCGCGACTGGCTGATCGAACGCTATGGGCGCTGGGTGACGTACGAGCCGCCGGTCGATGCAGTCACCGCGCCCTTGTGGGTCGCGCCGCTGATCCTGCTCGTGCTGGGCGGATGGCTGGCGCGCGGGCGGTTCCGGCGGGGGGAACGGCGATGACGGGATGGCTGCCGGTGATCGGCCTGGTGCTGCTGGTCGGTTTCGCCATGTGGCGCTTTGCAGGGCTGCCGCGCGCGGCCGGGGAGGCGGTGGCCGCCGCGCTGCTGCTCGGCCTTGCCGGCTATGCGGTGCAGGGGCGGCCCGATCTGCCCGGCGCGCCGCGCACCCCGCGTGCCGATGCGGCGCGGGTGGCCGAGACGGAAATCGCGCTCAGGGCAAAGTTCGGCGACCGCATGGGCGGGGCGCAGCAATATCTGATCGCCGCCGACGGGGCGATGCGCGCTGGCGTTCCGGCGGCTGCCATCGGCTTCATCCGCCGGGGATTGAAGGATTATCCGCGCGACGCCGATCTGTGGCTTGGGCTCGGCAACGCATTTGTCGTCTATAATGAGGGGCAGGTGTCTCCGGCCGCGATGTTCGCGTTCCGGCGCGCCGCGGAGATCGCGCCGCTTCATCCCGGCCCGCCCTTCTTCATGGGGCTGGCGCTTGCCCAGTCGGGCCGCTTCAACGAAGCGCGGGATTTGTGGCAGCAGCTGCTCGCCCGCAGCCCGGCCGATGCGCCGTGGCGGGACGAGCTGGAGGCTCGGATCGCCGAATTGCCCGCCTAGGGCGGTGCCTGATCCGGACGCATCGGATCGGCCGCTCCGGGCGATTGATGCGTCGCATTTTCCGAGCCGCCGGGCAAAGCCGCCCGGCCCGGACAATGCTCTGAGGAGGTTGCCATGCCCGATTGCCCGCTGCCGACGCCGTTTCCGGCCTTGATCGACGGCGATTGGGTGCCGGTCACCGGGGGCGAATCCGGTGGGCTGGTGTTCGCGCGGCAGGGCGATCAGCCCGCCTATCTGAAATATGGCACCGGCCATGTCGCCGATGAACTGACCAATGAAATGGCGCGGCTGCGCTGGCTCGAGGGCCGCTGGCCCGCGCCGCGGATGCTTGCTTTTGCCAGCGAAGGCGGGGCCGCCTGGCTGGTGACCGAGGCGCTGTCGGGCATGACGGTCGATGCGGTGCTCGCGGCCGAGCCGCACCGCGCGGTCGAGATCGCCGCGCTGCTGGGGCGCTATCTGCGCGATTTCCATGCGCTGCCCGCCGGCCAGTGCCCGTTTGAAATGGGGGCCGATCTGCGCATGGCGGCGGCGAGCCGCAACATCGAACTCGGGCTGGTCGACGAGACGGATTTCGACGCCGAACGGCAGGGCTGGACCGCCGCTCAGGTGTGGGACGCACTGGTCGCGGCGCGGCCCGAGGTGCTGCACCGGGTGGTCACGCATGGCGATTTTTCGACCGGCAATCTGCTGATCGCCGACGGGGCCGTGGCCGGGATGATCGATGTCGGCCGGCTGGGCCTTGCCGATCCGTGGCAGGATCTGGCGATCCTGTGGAGCAATCTTGCCGCGCATGGCGCGGACGCGCAGGCGGCGATGCTCGCGGCCTATGGCATCGCCGAGCCGGACGAGGCCCGGCTCCGCTTCCACCTGTTGCTCGACGAGCTGTTCTGAGTTCGGGGGCCGGATTTATCCGGCCCCCGACGTCATTGTCGTCCGGCTCAGGCCGGGTCGAACGGCAGGTCGAGCGCTTCGGCCACCGCCTTGTGGCGGATCTTGCCGCCCGAGACGTTGAGACCATTGGCCAGATGCGCATCGGCGGCCATCGCCGCGTCCGCGCCCAGATTGGCAAGGCGCAGCACGAACGGCAGCGTCGCATTGTTGAGCGCAAAGGCAGAGGTACGGGCAACCGCGCCCGGCATGTTGGCGACGCAGTAATGCGTCACGCCGTCGACTTCGAACACCGGATTGTCGTGCGTGGTCGCGCGCGACGTTTCGAAGCAGCCACCCTGATCGATCGCGATGTCGACCAGCACCGAGCCGCGCTTCATCGTCTTCAGCATGTCGCGGGTGACGAGCTTGGGCGCGGCCGCGCCCGGCACCAGCACCGCGCCGATCACCAGATGGGCGTTGCGCACCGCCGCCGCGATCGCCGCCTTCGATGCATAGGCGGTCTTGATCTGGCTGGAAAAGAACATGTCCAGCTCGGCCAGCCGCGCCATGTTGATGTCGTAGATGGTGACATCGGCGCGCATGCCGACCGCCATCTGCGCGGCATTCACCCCGGCGACACCGCCGCCCAGAATCGCCACCCGCGCCGGCGCGACGCCGGGCACGCCGCCCAGCAGGACGCCGCGGCCGCCCTGTTCCTTCTCCAGATAATGCGCGCCGACCTGGATCGACATCCGCCCCGCGACTTCCGACATCGGCTTGAGGAGCGGCAGCGAGCCGTCACGCGCGGTCACGGTTTCATAGGCGATGCAGGTCGCGCCCGACTTCATCAGCCCTTCGGCCTGCGGCTTGTCGGCGGCCAGGTGCAGATAGGTGAACAGCAGGTGGCGGCTCTCGAGCAGCGCGATCTCGCTCGGCTGCGGCTCCTTCACCTTCACGATCATGTCGGCATTGGCGAACACTTCGGCCGCGCTGCCCATGATCCGCGCGCCGGCCGCGACATAATCCTGATCGTCGAAATCGATGCCGCTGCCGGCGCGGGTTTCGACCACCACTTCATGGCCGGCCGCGACCAGTTCGGCCACCGACGGCGGGGTCAGGCCGACCCGATATTCGTGATTCTTGATTTCCTTGGGCACACCGACACGCATGTCTGTCTCTCCAGTCTTCGGGTTGTCGCCGGTTCGATAGCGCAAAGCGGGCATGCGAATCCCTGCAACTTCGCTGCGCCGGGTGTCGATTGCACGCATGGATTGCGCGCGCTATGCCGCAAAAACGGAGAATGTCTGCGCATGGACCGGATCGACCGCAATATCCTGAAGACGCTTGCCGCCGATGCCCGGCTGCCGGTCGCGCAGATTGCCGAACGGGTCGGCCTGTCCCAGTCGGCGTGCACGCGGCGCATCCAGGCGCTGGAGGCGGGCGGGCTGATCCAGGGCTATGGCGCGCGGCTTGGCCATCGCCGGCTCGGCTTTCATGTCACCGCGCTGGTCGACATCACGCTCAGCACCCAGGTCGAGGAGGATCTGGCGCGATTCGAACGCGCGGTGGCGGCGATCGACGGCGTGGTCGAATGCGCGCTGATTTCGGGCGCGCATGATTACCGGCTGAAGATCGTCGCCCGCGACCTTGACGATTATGAGCGGCTGCACCGCGAGCATCTCGGCCGGCTGCCCGGCGTGACGACGATCAGCAGCAGCTTCGTGCTGCGCGCCATCCCCACCCGCAGCGAGGCCGATGCGCTGTTCGGCACTGCCGGAGCAGATGGCCGGGAGCGGTCGCCCGGATCGTCCCGGTGACCCGATAGGCCTATTCCCCGACAGGCCCATTCCCCCGATAGCCGTTGCAGCCCCACCGGGCGCATGATAGGGGCCGCGCGCCTGTACAAGGGGCGTTCTGCTTGTGATGCGCTTGATATCGCGATTGATCGAAATGGCCTGCCGATGATGTCTGGCACGGCCGACCCGATGGGGCAGGGCACTGCCGGGTGCGATGACGCCCCGGCGATGCAGGATCCGCATGGCCATGCAGGGCAGGGTCTGACGCGGCTGGCGATCGCCGCCATCGGCATCGTGTTCGGCGATATCGGCACCAGCCCGATCTATGCGTTCCGCGAGACGTTCGCCGGCCATCACCCGCTGACGCCCGACCGGCTGCACATCTATGGTGTGCTCAGCCTCGTCTTCTGGTCGATGATGCTGGTCGTCACGGTCAAATATGTGTCGATCATCATGCGCGCCGACAACAAGGGCGAGGGCGGCAGCCTGGCCTTGCTGGCGCTCATCAACCGCTCGACCAATGGCGCGCGCTGGACCGCGCCCATCGTGCTGCTGGGCGTGTTTGCCACCGCGCTGTTTTACGGCGACTCGATGATCACCCCGGCGATGTCGGTGCTCTCGGCGGTCGAAGGGCTGACGGTGGTCGAGGCGCGCTTTGCCCCGCTGGTCGTGCCGATCGCGGTCGGCATCCTGATCTTCCTGTTCATGATCCAGTCGCGCGGGACGGCGGCGGTCGGGCGGCTGTTCGGGCCGATCATGCTCGCCTATTTCGTCGTCATCGCGGCGCTGGGCATCGTCCAGATCGTGAAGGCGCCGGACGTCCTGACTGCGCTCAATCCCTGGTATGCGGTGCAGTTCTTCGTGGTCGACCAGTGGCTGGCGTTTCTCGCGCTCGGCTCGGTTGTGCTCGCGGTGACGGGGGCGGAGGCGCTTTATGCCGATATGGGGCATTTCGGCCGCAACCCGATCCGCGTGTCATGGCTGTTTTTCGTGCTGCCGGCGCTGATGCTCAATTATCTGGGGCAGGGTGCGATGGTCGTCGGCCTGCCGCCGGAGGCGGCGGTCGAGACGATCAAGAACCCGTTCTTCCTGCTCGCGCCCGAGGCGATGCGCCTGCCGCTGGTCATTCTGGCGACGCTCGCCACGATCATCGCCAGCCAGGCGGTGATTTCCGGCGCGTTTTCGGTGACGCAGCAGGCGATCCAGCTGGGGTTCATCCCGCGCCTGCGCATCACCCATACCAGCGCGTCGACCGCCGGGCAGATCTATATCCCGGTCATCAACTGGACGCTGATGACGGTCGTGATCCTGCTGGTGCTCAGCTTCCAGTCCTCGTCCAACCTTGCCGCCGCCTATGGCATTGCGGTGACGGGCGCGATGTCGATCGATGCCTGTCTGCTTGCGGTGGTGCTGTTTTCGATGTGGCGCTGGAACAAGCTGCTGGCGACATTGCTGCTCGCTGTGTTCTTCATCGTCGACCTTGCCTATCTGGCCTCCAACCTCACCAAGGTGCCCGATGGCGGCTGGTTCCCGCTGCTGGTCGGGCTGATCGCTTTCACGCTGCTCACCACCTGGGCCAAGGGGCGCAAGCTGATGATCGAGCGGCTGCGCGAATCGGCGATGCCGATTTCGATCTTCATCGAATCGGCTACCAACTCGGCGACCCGCGTCGCCGGGACGGCGGTGTTCATGACCTCGACCCCCGAAGGTGTGCCGCATGCGCTGCTGCACAATCTCAAGCACAACAAGGTGCTGCACGAGCGGGTGATCCTGCTGACGGTCAGGATCCTCGACGTGCCCTATGTCGAGCAGGTGAAGCGCTGCCAGCTTGAGGATCTGGGCCGGGGCTTCCACCGGCTGGTGATCAAATATGGCTTCATGCAGGAACCCGATGTTCCCGCCGCGCTCAAGAACCTCACCGGCTGCGGGCCGGAGTTCAAGATGATGGACACCAGCTTCTTCCTCGCGCGCCAGACGCTGCTCGCCTCGTCGCGGCCGGGCATGGCGCTGTGGCGGGAAAAGCTGTTCGCATGGATGCTGCGCAACGCGGAAAGCGCGATGGAGTTTTTCCGCCTGCCCACCAATCGCGTGGTCGAACTGGGCAGCCAGGTCGAAATCTGACCGGCGCTGCCGGGTGTTGTGGCTGGGAAGAACGGCACCGGGTGTTTTTGTTAGGGAAGAACGGCGCCGGCCCGCACCCCCACCCGGCCTCCCATAGTACACTGCCGTTGGGAGGCCGGGTGGGGGTGCGGGCCGGTGCCGCCCGTGCGGCGTGAGCCGCACCACAAACAACGCCGCCCCCGCGCCGTGAGGCGCGCAACAGACAAACACCCGCGGCGCAAACTCCCCCCTTACGCCAGGATCGTGCGCGCCCGCTCGACAAAGCGCTGCGCGCCGTCGCCGCTCATGTCGGGGCGCGGCGGCACCTGCATGCCGCGCACCACCGCCGGCCGTTCGCCGATCCGCGCCAGCCAGTCGGCAAGGCGCGGATGATTGGCCAGCGTCAGGCCCGGCCATTCATGCGCGCGCACCCAGGGCCAGCAGGCGATGTCGGCGATGCTGTATTCGTCGCCCGCGAGATACGGGCTGTCAGCCAGCCGCGTTTCCATCACCCCGAACAGCCGGTAGCTTTCGCGCTCATAGCGCTCGATCGCGGCGGGGATATGTTCGGGGAAATAGCGTTTGAAGACGTTGAGCTGCCCCATCATCGGGCCAAGCCCGCCCATCTGCCACATCAGCCACTGGACCGCGCGGCTGCGCCCTTCGGCGTCGGCGGGCAGGAAACGCCCGGTCTTTTCGGCGAGATAGAGCAGGATCGCGCCCGATTCGAACACGGCAAAGCCATTGTCGACAATCGCCGGGATCCGGCCATTGGGGTTGATCGCCAGAAACTCCGGCTGTTTCTGCGCCTGGGAGGACAGGTCGATCACATGCAGACGATATTCAAGCCCGCATTCCTCGAGCATGATCGAGACCTTATGGCCATTGGGGGTGGCGGCGGTGTGAAAATCGATCATTCCTGTCTCCCTGATCCGGTGGCGGCGCGCGGGCGGGGCAGCGCCGGCTTGTGGCGGCCAGTTTGACGCCCGCGCCGATCATTGTCACCGCGCTTCTTGGCCCGGCCGATCAGGCCTTTGCCGATGCGCTGCGGCGGGCGCATTATCCGGCGGCGCGCAACCATGTGCCGGCGCATCTGACGCTGTTTCACCAGCTGCCCCCGGCAAGCGGGCCGGAACTGGCCACGCGGCTGCGCGCGGCGGTGGCGGGGCGGGCACCGCCGCGCGCGCGGATCGCCGGGGTGATGCGGCTGGAGGCGGGGGTGGCGCTGAGCGTCCACAGCGCCGATCTGGCCGCGATCCGCGACGAACTCGCCGACGGGCTGGCGGGCCTGCTCGGCGCGCAGGACCGGGCGGGGTGGCAGCCGCATATCACGATCCAGAACGGCGTCACGGCGCGCGCGGCAAAGGCGCTGTTCACCGCCCTGTCGGCCGATGTGACTGCCCGGCCGCTGCACATAGCCGGGCTGGCGAGCTGGGCGTGGCGCGGCGGGCCGTGGGAGGCGATTGGCAGCTACCGCTTCACCGGGCGCGGCTGACCGGGCTCACCCGGCCTGCGCCAGTTCCTTCAGCGGCCGCGACGCATCGGCAAGATCGCCCGGATCGATCCGCGCTCCGGCGAGCACGAGCGCGCGGCCCTGCACATAATCCTTGGTCGCGTTGACGCAGTCGAGCGCGATCACCCGGCCCGCCTTCAGATAGACGACCGAAAAGCTCGCCGACGCCGGATCGCCGCGCAGCACCGCCGCGTCATGGCCGAGCGACAGGCCGACCGTTTGCAGCTTCAGATCATATTGGTTCGACCAGAACCAGGGCACGGCATCGTACACGGCATCCTCGCCGCAGATGGTGCGCGCGGCGACATTGGCCTGATCATTGGCGTTCTGGACCGATTCGACGCGGATGCGCGCGCCGCCGGCAAAGCGGTTGGCGGCGACCGCGCAGTCGCCAATCGCAAAAATGTCGGCCAGGCTGGTGCGGCAGCGTTCGTCGACGATCACGCCCCCGGCATCGCCGTCAGCGCCGGCCGCAAGCAGCGGTGCGACCTCGGGCACGATGCCGATGCCGACAATCGCCATGTCGGCGTGGATCAGCGCGCCCGGCGCGCCATCCGCGCCTGTCAGGCGCACGCCGGTCATCCGTCCACTCGCCGGATCGGTCTCGATCGCCGCCACGCCGGCACCCAGATGCAGGTCGACGCCATGGGCGCGGTGCTGATCGGCGTAAAAGTCCGACAGCGCCGGGCCGGCGACGCGGGCGAGCAGCCGGTCCTGCGCCTCGAACAGGCTGACCCGCTTGCCGAGCTTGACCAGCACTGCGGCCGCCTCCAGCCCGATATAGCCGCCGCCGATCACGGCGATCCGCTCCGCCTCGCCCAGCCGCGCGACCAGCCGGTCGACATCGGCGCGGGTGCGGATGCAGTGCACATCGGCGCTGTCGCCGCCGGGGCAGGGCAGGGCGCGCGGCCGCCCGCCTGCCGCCCAGATCAGCCGTTCATAGCCGATCACCATGCCCGTATCGGTCGTCACGCAGTGCGCTTCGGCGTCGATGGCGATCACCCGTTCGCCCGGCCGCAGCGTGACGTTGCGTTCCTGCCAGAAGCGTTCGGGGCGGATCAGCAGCCGCTCGAACGGCTTGTCGCCGGCCAGATAATCCTTGGACAGCGGCGGCCGCTCATAGGGCAGCTCCGGCTCGTCGCCGATCACCGTCACCTCGCCGGCAAAGCCCGCCTGACGAAGCATGATCGCCGCCTGCGCGCCGCCATGGCCCGCACCCACGATCACCACCCGGCCCACACCTGCATCGGTCACCTGTCGCCGCTCCCCCTCGCGCCGCCCGGCCTGTCCGGGACACGGTGCCAGAAAGAAGATCGCGGCCCTGCGGTCAAGCAGGCCATGGCGACTGCCAGTTGGCGCGATCTGGCGGTTGACCGGGCGCGCCAGCCCGCCTATAGCGCCGCCTCGCCGAGACGGGGCGGAGTAGCTCAGCTGGTTAGAGCAGCGGAATCATAATCCGCGTGTCGGGGGTTCGAGTCCCTCCTCCGCTACCACGGCGTTTCCACGGATTTTCATGATATTGGCGTGTGGCCCGCCCGGTGCCCGGACCGGCGCACGGGCCGGCCGCACGCAAAAAAAGGCCGCGCCATGATCTGGCGCGGCCCCTTTTGCCGGTTGCGGATGTCCTGGTTCAGGCGAAGGCAATGTTCACCCGGCGACGGCGCATCGCCATGCCGGCAAGGCCGAAGCCGCTGATCATCATCGCCCAGCTGGCCGGTTCCGGGATCGCGTCGGTGAGCGCGGTGCCGAGCTGCAGATCGTCGACCGACGGCCAGAGCGGGTTCGATCCGGTCGGGTTGAACGCGGTCACGACCAGCGAGACGAAGCTGCCCGTGGTGGTGAAGCCGCGAAAGCTGGTCGTGGTCGGGTTCAGGATCACTTCGACGACGCTGCCGGTCGTGTCCGTCGCGGTCAGCGTGATCTGCGACGACGGCGTGAACGCGCCCGAAATGTTCGAGCTGAAGAAGCGCCCGCCAATCGCCGACACCGACGTCGAGAAGTTGCCGAAGGTCATCGGGTTCGTCGCGGTGTTGGTCGACAGGAACCGATTGCCCGACACGCTGCCCGGGAACACCCCGTTCTGGGCACTCACCTGATAGCTGATCGAGCCGGCGGTGCGGTTGAGCGGCGACTGATAGAGGGTTTCGGCCAGATCGTTGAACGTATCGGTCTGGATGCCCGTCGCAGCCGCGGCAAAGCTGGCCGAGGTGGTGTGGATGGTGATCGCCGCGTCGGCACCGGTCGCGAGCGCGACTGACGTTGCCGCAAGCAGGCCTGCTTTCATAAGGTTTTTCATCGTGATAGCCCCTTTCCCCCCAGGGGCGATCCGATCACCCCGGGGCCGCAGAATCATCCTTAATGGATGGTTATGCAAGTCATATGGTGCCGTTATCTGTCCCGTTATGGCACGAATTGGTGGGGGCGTCGCAAATCCCTCGAAACAAGAGTTGGTTAGCTCAGTTGGCGGGGCAAGTTTCGGCTGGGGCTTTTTTCGGCTCTTCAACCATGATCCCAAATATCACTTATGACGCTGCATCCATTTCGACCGGATGACCGGCGACCGCGCGGGCGGGAGCGCGGCTGGCGTCGATAGCTCCTCCTCCCGGCGGTCCAGATTGGCTGTGATGGGGATTCCGGGGACGCGATACTATTGCATGGAGCAGAAGTGAGAGGCGCGAGAGAGCAGGGCGAGGGAGTTCTTGCAGCGATCCAATCGCGCCTGCGTACTGGCAGGCCGCTCGCCGATGCGGAGTGGATCACAGAAGCAGAGCGTGCCATTAACCGCAAGATGGCCCCCGCAAGGCGCGGCCCCAAGCTGAAGGGGGCGTGATGGCCGATGGTGGAGTTAAGTATCGTGTCCCCGAAACTGCTGATTTTATCTTTCTGCAAATGAAAAATCTATAACTGAATTCAATAATGTAGATTAAACAGAATAATAGATTCGGAATAAATCAATATGCAAATAAAAAAGCTTTCAATCGCTTTATCATTATGCGTATTTCCAGTCTTGGCGGCATGTGGAGATGGAATAGACGAGTTCAGGGATTCATGTAAGCGTGACTCGTATATAAAAATAATCGATCAAGCTGGCTGGAGTGAATATTTGTCAGATATGAAGGAGGGGTTCGATAGAAATGCAGGGCCGAAAGAAATAATAAAGATAGTGCCGACGGAAAAATTCTCTCTAAGAAACGACTCCATAAAAGCACAGCGATTATCAGAAAAAACAAGTAGAATATATAAAAACAACTTCTTTATAAGGCGCAGGTCGGATGAATCGCTGGTCGCGGAAGTAGGAAATAACTCGATTACTTTGTTTACAATATTGCGTTATATGTACAAAGACTGTATTTTTGATTTCCCAGAAAACTATATCGTATATTTAGGCGGCGAACATGAAAAAGGTTCTGAGAGTGATCAGCGAAAATAACGGTTCGAGATATTTCTGACAAGCGCAAGAATATTTTGAGTCTCTTATCAATCTAGTTTATTTCGAATTGGCGAAACGATTCAAATAATCGCAGAATGTACTGATTTTAACTTAGAAAAGTTTAACGCTTTTAACCGCGGGGGGCAGCGCAGTAAATTGACATTTCGGCCCTGCGATGCGCCGGTGCGGCAATGGCTCGGCTCGCTCGCTTTGGAGTGGCTGGCATTCCGCATCATGTGACGCAGCGGGGCAATATGTTGCCGGGCCGTTGCGCGCCGGAGAGGGCGAGGCCATGTTCGGACGACTGCTCCGTTCGGAATATACAGGGCGTCCGCTGGGTGACAGCGCATTTCTCGATCAGGTGGAGGCATTGCTTGGCCGCGACCCAAAGCCGGACAGGCCAATGCCGGTCGACCGGGATCGGGTGGAAGGTCAAGGGCATGGACGCCATCGCCCGCAGGCGACGGCGCGGAACGCCGATCGGGCGGCACAGCCGATGTGCCGCCCGATCGCCGGGGGGCGGGGTGTCGTCCCCCGGGTGCGGTGCCGGAACCGGCGCGGTCCCCCCGGATCAGGCCGCGCTGACCGGGCTGGTCGCCACCCGCTGGGTCGCATTGCCGAAGGTGAGTTTCACCATCTGCGCTGCCCATTGGCCGAGCGCCGTGCGCCCCTCGGCTTGCCACTGATCGGCGGGCAGGGTGGTGGTGGCGGCAACGCTGTTCCACGCGGTTGACAGGGTATTGAGCGCAGTCAGCGTCGCTGCCGCCTGATCGGTCACGGCCTTCAGCTGCTTGCAGCAATGGGTGATCTGGGCAAGGTCGGTGCTCGCCTGATCGAGTGCGGCCCACGCATCTTCAAGCTGGCCGAGCGTTTCGACGATCCCACCGGTCAGCGCCAGCTCGTCGATCGCCGTCGTGCCGAGCTTGATGACGCCTTCGATCAGCTGGGTCGTGTCCTCGCCCTCGGAGCCGACCGCGATGGCGACATCCACGGCGGTCGACACGATTTCGGTCGCGCTGTCGAGCGCGTCCTGGGTCAGCTTGTCCTCCTGCGCGTTGAACTGGTCCTGCAACTGCGCGACCAGCGCCGCATAGGCATCGACCTTGGCCTGATCGGCCCCCTGGATCGCGGCGGCGATATCCTCAAGCTGCTGGAGGATCGGCTGGGCGTTGGCGATCAGATTGGCGATGTCGTTGCACTGGGCGACGGCGATCGGGATGTCATCGTCGTAAAGCAGGCCGTTGATCACCTCCTCATCGGCCAGATTGCTGTGATAAAGAGTGTTCACCTCCTCGGCGGCGGCGACCACCCCGGTGTTGACCAGCCCTAACCAGAACTGGGTCCACAGCTCTTCCTGCCAGTCGACAAAGCTGGTGACGAGCGGACCATATTGCCCCTGGCTGGTGATCACCGGCGGCAGGCTGGCATTGGTGGCGGCGCGCAGATAGGTCTGGGCGGTCATGACCGATTGCAGGATCGGGATCACGGGCAGCGGGGCCATGGCGGTTCCTTTCACGGTTTGCGGGGGGTGGCAGCCGGCCGGTTCAGGACGGCAGCGCCGGCAGCAGCTGCCAGCTGTTGGTGGCAAGCGCGGTCAGCACCCAGATGTTGCCGGTGTTGTCGGTCGCATAGACAATGCCCCCGTCGCTGACGGCGACGCCGACCACAGAGGAGCGCAGCTTGGTGCAGACCGGGCTCTGCCCGGCGACATAGGCGACATGCCACAGGTTGAGGCTGGCATCGGTGACATACTGGTCGCCGGTCGGGGCCTGGGCGAGCAGGCTCACCCCGGTCATCATCGCCTGGGGGGCAGGGCTGGTCGCGGTCGTGTCGACCACCCAGCCATTGCCGCCGGTGTCGACAAGGCCGAGCCAGCCGCCATTGGCGTCCATCGCCGCATAGGTGGCGGTGCCGATCTGCACCCAGCTGCCGCTGCCCGCCGACCACAGGCCGCGGCCATTATTGGCGATGGCGAACAGCGTGCCGTTGGAGCCGGCAATATCGCCGGGCGCGTCGCTGTTGGGCATTTTGCCGACCGCGCTCCACGACGTGCCGTTGAGCTTATAGGCCTGCCGGTCGGACATCGTCTGGTTGATCGCCCACAGATTGCCCTGGCTGTCGGTCGCGATCTGCGCGGCGGTGAAGGTCGACAGGTTGGTCCAGGCCCCGTTCGCATAGGATTTGACCTGAAAGCTCTGGCCATAGGGGGTGGGCTGGATCTGCGAGCCGTCGGCGGGCGCGCCGTCGATGCCGAACACCCCACCGCTGCCGGAGACGACCGACAGGCTTGCCCCGGGCAGCTCAGTCCAGCTGTTGCCGCCGGTCTGATATTGGTAGACGGCGCCCGAGTTGCTGACGAGATAGGCGCTGTTGCCGGTCGCCGACAGGTTGGTCGGGTTGGCAAGCTGGATCGATCCCGGCCAGATATAGGCGGTGATCCCGCTCAGGAATGCGGCGGCGGCGACCACTTCATTCCATTCGGTCAGCGCATCAGCGATATCGTCCTGGTTGAGATCGTTCAGCGCGGCCTGCATCTCGTCGCCCAGTGTCGAGCACAGCTGGATCAGCGTGTTCAGTTCCTGCTGGGCGGCGCTGTTCATGTTGGCCGCGGCCTGCGCGCTCTGGGCGAAGGCGGCGACCGTCTGGGCGGCCGTGCGGTCGGTATCGATGGTCGCGGTGTCGTTCTTGATCTTCTGGGTCAGGATCGCGATCTCGCCCTTCAGCGCCTCGATCTCGGCAATCGCGAAATAGGCCCCGGCCGCACCGCCCGCGATCATGATCCAGCCGAACGGATTCCAGAAGTTGAACAGCCCGATAATGCCGACGACGATCGCCGCGCCGGCAGCAAAGCCCAGCCCGACGATCTTGGAGTTATCGCTGCTGATCGTCGCGTTGGCGTTGGCAATGTCCTGATTGAGCGCGTTGATCTCGTTCTGATAGGCGGTCTGCAATTGCTGGAGCACGCCCGTCGATGCGGCAGTGGTCAGCGTCGACGCGGCATTGCCCAGATTGGTCGACAGCGTGCCGATCTGCGTCTTGAGGCTGGCGAGCGGCGCGATCTCCACACCGACCAGATTTTTGGCCTCGGCCAGCGCGGACTGCCATTGCTGCGATCCGGCCGGCAGCGTCTGCAGCAGGGTGAACTGGCCCTGCACGGTGGTGTTGATGCCGCCGATCGTGCCGGCCACCGACACCAGATTGGAAAAGATGCTGGCCCCGCTGCCCGGCGAGGTCGCGATCCAGGCCATTGCCTGACCCTGCAGCGCGGCCAGCTGTTCAACAAAGCTCTGCCAGGCGGATTGCAGCTGCTGGACGGTGATCCCATGGGTGCCGGGCGGCGGCGCGGCAAAGGTGATCGCCGGCGCGGCGAGCGCGGTGAGCGCGTTCACATAGGTGCTGGTGGCGATGATCTGGATCGTTGCGATCGACGACTGCACCGACAGGTCGAGCGCGAGCGCCCCCAGCCGGGTGCGGGGCACGATCTTGGCCAGCGGGTGATCGGTGCCGGCGAGATTGATCCGGCGGCCGGGCGCGATGAGGACCGAACGGTTCAGATGCGGCGCATTCGTATTGCTGTATTGCAAGGCCATGACCACCCCCTCCGCAAGGGTGTCGTTGCACGCCTTGCAGTCAAAATTGCTTTGAGTCTGTTTTCAGACAAGGTCTAATATCCGAAATGATATTGTTCAGGTCGATAGCTGAATCGAAACGGATACCGTAAACATGATCCATAACGAATATTTCATCGTCCAAACCCGATCCGAGCGCTTTTTCCTGCCCGACCGGGCGGGCGATTGGCGTGGACGGGACGCGGGGTGCAAAACCGCCCCGGACGGACGGGAGAGGCTGGCCGCGTAGCCATGAAGGCGCGCCCCGCGCCGGCATCCGCCAGGCCGAGAGCAGTGTCGCGCGGGGGGTGAGCCACCCGGCGGCCCGGCACATGTGCCGGTTGCGGTCTGGAGGGGACTTCCCGGCCCCCTGCGCTTTACGGTTTGGCCGGGGCTTCCCAGCCCCCACCCAAAGCCTTGAACAAGGCGATCTGCGCCTCGGCACGGTCGGCTTCGGCCTGAGCCAGCGCCGCGCGCGCGGTGGCGCGCTGGCGTTCGGCATCGAGCAATTGCAGGAAGCTGTCGGCCCCGGCCCGGTAGCGCAGCTCTGACAGGCGCGCCGCCTCGGCCGTCGCGGCGTTGGCGCGGGCGAGCGCCGCCTCGCGGTCGAGCGCGCCGCCCAGCCGTGCGAGCGCCTGTTCGGCCTCCTGCAACGCCTTGAGCACCGTGCCGTCGAACGCGGCAAGGCTCGCCTCCGCCCCGGCCCGCGCCTGACGCACCCGCGCCCGGCCGGCACCGTTCAGGGGAAAGGACCAGCTGATCAGCGGGCCGAGCGAATAGCCAAAGCTGGCCGAGCGGCCGAGATCGCCGATCTGCGGTGAGCCGAGCAGCGCCTGCCCGCCCAGCGAGATTGACGGATAAAGCGCGGCGGTCGCCACGCCGATCCGCGCCGTGTCGCCGGCCAGCGTGCGTTCGGCGGCGCGCACATCGGGCCGCCGCGCGATCAGCGCCTGACCGTCGCCGACCGGGATCGGCCGGGCGATGCGGGGCAGGGTGCGGCACTGCGCCGCGGCCATGTCCGCCGCCTCGGGCGCGTCGCCGGTCAGATAGGCGAGCGCATAGAGCGCGGCGCGCCGCTCCGCCTCCAGCCGGGGCAATTCGGCCTCGGTCTGCGCCTTGAGCGCTTCGGCCTGCGCCAGATCGCGCCGCGTGCTGCGCCCGCCCTCGACCAGCCGGCGGGTCAGGTCGAAGCTCTGGTCCTGCAGCCGCACCGTCTCGCGCGCGACATCGGCCTGCACCGCATAGGCGCAGGCAAGCACATAGGCGCGCGCCGTCTCCGCCGCCACGGTGACGCGCGCGGCATCGACCTGCGCCTGCGCGGCACCGGCATCGGCGCGCGCGGCCTCGACCGCCCGGCTGACGCCGCCGAACAGGTCGATCTCATAGCTCGAATCGAACGTCGTCGAATAGAAATCGGTGGTCAGCACCGGAAAGCCGCCAACGGCGTTGAACACCTGCCCGCCAAAGCGCTGGCGCACATATTGGGCATTGACCCCGGTGGTCGGCAGCTGGCCGGCGCGCGCCTCGCTCAGCAGGGCGCGGGCGCGTTGCAGATTGGCGCTCGCCTGGCGCAGGTCGGTGTTGCGTTCAAGCGCGCGCGCGACCAGCCGGTTGAGCTCGGCATCGTCGAACAGCTGCCACCACTGCGCCGGCAGCGGGCTGGGCGTGACCGCGGCCAGATCGGCCTCGCGCAGCCGGGGGGCGGGCCCGCCGGGCAGGGACGGGGCCGTGTAATCCGGCCCGGCCGCGCAGCCGGCGAGCAACGCTGCCGGCAGCAGGCTGGCCAGCCAGCGGCGGCGAACGGGCTTGGTGGTGATGCGCGGTCCGGTCATGCCCCGGTCTCCCCGGTGGCCGCAGGTGCAGCGGGCGCGCCGCGCCGCAGCCTTGTCGCCGCCCAGTCGCCGAAGCGGCGGCTGATGACATAGAAAGCCGGGGTGAAGATCAGCCCGAACAGCGTCACCCCCAGCATCCCGAAGAACACCGCGACGCCCAGCGCCTGACGCATTTCCGCGCCCGGCCCGGTGCCGATGACGAGCGGCAGCACGCCGAGGATGAAAGCGATCGAGGTCATCAGGATCGGCCGCAGGCGCAGCGCCGCCGCCGCCTTTGCCGCGTCGCGCAGCTCCATGCCATGATCCTCATTCTGCTTGGCGAATTCGACGATCAGGATGGCGTTCTTGGCGGCAAGGCCGATCAGCACCACCAGCCCGATCTGGGTCAGGATGTTGTTGTCCATCCCCATCGCGTTGACGCCCAGCATCGCCGCCAGCAGGCACATCGGCACGATCAGGATGACGGCGAGCGGCAGGATCAGGCTTTCATATTGCGCGGCGAGCAGCAGGAACACGAACACCACGGCAAGGCCAAAGGCGATCAGCCCGGTATTGCCCGCCTGTTTCTGTTCGAACGCCAGCTCGGTCCAGTCATAGGCAAAGCCCTGAGGCAGGTTGGCCGCCGCCAGCGCCTCCATCGTCTCCAGCGACTGGCCGCTCGAGAAACCGGGCAGGGTGTTTCCCTGCAGCTCGGCCGCCGGATAGAGGTTGTAGCGCACGACGCGGTAAGGCCCGCTGTCATTGGCCAGCGACATGACCGAGCCGAGCGGCACCATCTGGCCGGTGTCGGAGCGGGTGCGCAGCTGCAAAATGTCGGCCACGCTGTCGCGATAGGGGGCATCGGCCTGCGCCGTCACGCGGAAGGTGCGGCCGAGAAAGTTGAAATCGTTGATATAGGTCGAGCCGAGATAGGTGCCGAGCGTTGCGAACACGCTTTCGACCGGCACTCCCAGCTGTTCGGCGCGTTCGCGGTCGACATCGGCGAACAGGCGCGGCGTGCGGGTGTTGAAGGTGGTGAAGGCACCGACAATGCCCGGGGCCTGATTGGCCGCCATCATCATCTGGAAGGTCACGCCCTCAAGCGCGCGCAGCCCGGCGCCGCCGCGATCCTCGATCATCATCTTGAAGCCGCCGCCGGTGCCGATGCCCGACACAGGGGGCGGCGGGATGACGAAGATGCTGCCGGCGGTGATCGCGCTCAGCGCGCCGTTCAACTCGCCCAGCACCTGATCGGCCCCGGCGCGCTGGTCATGTGGCTTCATCGACACGAACATGGCGGCGGCATTGGGCGCGCTCGAAAATGTCGCCCCGTCGAACCCGGCAAAGGCCACGGTGCGCGCGGTGGCGGGATTGCGCAGCGCGATCCGCTGCGCTTCTTCCAGCACCTCGGTCGTACGTTCCAGCGACGCGCCCGGCGGCATTTGGATGACTGCGATCAGATAGCCCTGATCCTGTGACGGGATGAAGCCGGTGGGCGTCGCGGCAAAGCGCCAGCCGGCAAGCCCGATCAGACAGGCATAGGCGATGCCGACAATCGCCAGCGCGCGCACCGCCCGCGCGGTGAAGCGGCCATAACGGTCCGACAGCCGGTCGAACCCGCGGTTGAACCCGCGCGCGAACCGCCCCGGTGCGCCGCGCCAGCCGGGGACCGGCTCCGCGTCATGGCGCGGGCGCAGCACCAGCGCCGCCATTGCCGGCGACAGGGTGAGCGAGACAAAGGCGGAAATCGCCGTCGCGCTCATGATCGTCAGCGCGAACTGCTTGTAGAACTGGCCCGAAATGCCGGGGATGAAGCTGGTCGGCAGGAACACCCCGATCAGCACCAGCGCGATCGCGATCAGCGCGCCCGACACCTCGTCCATCGTCTTGTGCGCGGCCGCGCGCGGCGACAGCCCCTCCTGCTCCATCAGCCGCTCAACATTTTCGACGACGACGATGGCGTCGTCGACGACGATGCCGATCGCCAGCACCATGCCGAACAGCGACAGGTTGTTGAGGCTGAAGCCAAAGGCGGCGAGCACGGCCAGCGACCCGATCAGCGACACCGGAATGGCGATGATCGGGATGATCGCCGCGCGCCAGCTTTGCAGGAACAGCAGCACCACCAGCGCGACCAGCACCACCGCCTCGAACAGCGTGTCCGTGACCGCCGCGATCGACGCATCGATATATTCGGTCGGGTTATAGGGGATGGTGTAGCTCATCCCCGGCGGAAAGCCCTTGGCCGCCGAATCCAGCTCCGCCTTGACGGCGGCGGCGGTGGCGAGCGCGTTCGACCCCGGCAGCTGCGAGATCGCGATGGCGACCGTGGGGCTGCCCGACAGATAGGCGTTGATGCTGTAATCCTGCGCGCCCAGCTCGATCCGCGCGACGTCGCGCAGCCGGATCAGCCGCCCGTCATCGAACCGGCGGACGATCACCTGGCCGAACTCTTCGGGGCTGGACAGCCGGCCGCGCGCCTGCAGGTTGAGCTGGAACGCCGTGCCGCCCTTGTTGAACGGCGGCTGGCCGACGCCGCCGGCGGCGACCTGCGCATTCTGCGCGCGGATCGCGGCGACGATTTCGCCGACCGTCAGGTCATGGGTCGCCGCCCGGTCGGGGTCGATCCACACCCGCATATTGTAATCGCGCCCGCCGAACAGCCGCACGCTGCCGACGCCGGTGACGCGGCTCAGCCGGTCGATCAGCTGAAGCGTCGCATAATTCGACAGATATTGCTGGTCGAGCGAGCGGTCGGGCGAGATGAGCGTCGCGACCAGCAGCAGGTCGGGCGCGTTCTTGCGCACGGTGACGCCGATCTGGCGCACCTCCTCGGGCAGGCGCGGCTCGGCCGTCGCCACCCGGTTCTGCACCAGCACCTGCGCCTGATCGACATCGGTGCCCTGCGCGAAGGTGACGGTGATCGCGACATTGCCGTCCCCGGTCGAGGAGGACGACATGTAGATCATGTTTTCAACGCCGTTGATCTGCTCCTCAAGCGGGGCAGCCACGGTTTCGGCGAGGGTTTCGGCCGATGCGCCCGGAAAGCTGGCCGACACGACGACGGTCGGCGGCGCGATGTCGGGATATTGGGCGACCGGCAGGGTCGGATAGGCGACCATGCCGACAATGACGATCAGGATCGACAGCACCGCCGCGAAGATCGGCCGGTCGATGAAGAAATGGGGAAAGCGCATCGCCGGCCCCCGTCAGCGTGCCGTGGCTTCGGCGGGCGGCGGCGTCGTGATCGGCGTGGCGACCGGCGCGTCATCGGCCGCGCGCGGCTTGATCGCCGTCAGCTTGGGCTTGACCGCCGTGCCCGGCTGAAGCCGCGCCAGCCCGTCCAGCACCACCCGGTCGGTCGGGGCGAGCCCCGTGCGGATCACGCGCAGCCCTTCGACCATCGGCCCGGTCTCGACCAGCCGGGGGGCGACCTTGCCGTCGCGGCCGACGACATAGACCAGCCGCCGCGTCTGATCGGTCACCACCGCTTCGTCGGGGACGAGCATCGCCTTGTAGGTGCCCGACCCGAGCAGCCGGGCGCGGCCGAACATGCCGGGCACCAGAAAACCGTCGGGATTGGCGACTTCGGCATGGGCGCGGATCGTGCCCGAACGCGGATCGATGGCATTGTCGACGAACACCATCCGCCCGCGCCAGCGATAGCCGCTTTCATCGGCCAGCTGGATCTCGACCGGATTGGGCGCATAGCGCGACGAGCGCCGCTCGCCATTTTTGTCCTGCCGGACATATTTGAGGTAAAAGCTTTCCGCCCCGTCGAACGTGAACCAGATCGGGTTGGTCGATACGATGCGGGTCAGCAGCGTCTGCCCGGCGACCACATAATCGCCGATCGCCACCCGCTTGTCCGACACGCGGCCGCCAATGGGCGCGCGCACGGTGGTGAATTCCATGTCCAGCCGCCGCGCCTGCACCTGCGCGCGCGCCGCCGCCAGCCCGGCATCGCCGGCACGCGCGGCGGCGAGCTTCTGGTCATATTCCTCGCGGCTGATCGCCTGCTGGTCGAGCAGCTGGCGCGCGCGCGCCAGTTCGGCGGCGGCATTGGCGCGCGTCGCCTCGGCCCGTGCGGCCTCGGCCTCGGCCTGGGCGAGCGCGGCGCGATAGGGGCGGGGGTCGATTTCAAACAGCATCGCGCCCTGGCCGATTTCGACGCCTTCGCGAAAGCCGATGCGCGTCACCTGGCCCGACACGCGCGGCACCACGTTCACATCCTGAATGGCCTCGAACCGGCCGACATAATCGTCCCAGTCGATGACCTCGCGGGTCAGCGGCGCGGCGACCGCGACGGTCATCGGCGGCGGCGGCGGGGGCGCGCCGCCCGAACAGGCGGCGGCAAGCGCGGCCAGCCCGAGGGCAAGGGAGCGGGGAAGGGGGCTGTGCATGTGCCGTTTACCTCATCACCGACTGCGGCCGTTCAACCTGCATTCGCCGGAAAGCCACCGGCCCGGTCGAAACGGCGCAGCCACGGCGCGTGAGACTCACGCGCCGATCAAAGTTTCAAAGAGAAACTGATCGAGATCATTCCATTTGTCAATGACAAGGTGATGACGCGAATTGCAATCCTTTGCAACCCGCGCAAGGCCGGGGGCTGACGACAGATCCGGCCGGGCCAGGCGTATCAGGCCCGGCCCTGCTCCTCATTCCATTCGACCCAGTCGCCATAAGGGTGGCATTTGGCCAGCACCCGCTTTTCGCCATCGGGCCAGCTGGTGAGCGTCAGCAGCACCTCGGTGCGCGGCGGCGTCCATTCAAAGCTGATCCAGCAGAGCGGGCGCGACGCGGTCGCCCGCGCCCCGGCTTCGGCGATCATCGCCGTCACCTGCGCGCGCTCCTCGGCGGTCAGATATTGCAGCACCATCGAATGGATGACCGCGCGGCACACGCCCTCGGCCTGGGGGCGGGCGAGGCGGTCGGCCAGCCAGGGCACGGCATGGCCCTGATGGACGACCGGCGGGTGGCAGCAGGCCAGCGCCAGCGCCTGTTGCAGCCGGTGCGAGCGTTTGCGCTGATCGGCCCAGATAAAGGCCAGCAGCCGCTCGCGCGTCGCCTCGTCGCCGGGATCGAGCGGATTGAGGTCGACACCCTCGGCGCGCACGACCTGAAGCGGGGCGACACTTGGCGCAGGGCCGTGCCAGACCGGCGCGATCTGCACGCGCGAATCCGCCACTCCGGCGGGCGCGCCACCCAGATTATAGCCATAGCGGGCAAGGTTGAGGTTGAGGCCGCAGCTGGACCCCAGTTCGAGCAGCTCGAACGGCATGCCGGTGCGGCCGCTGACCTGCATCAGCGCGGCGGCGACGGCGGCAGCGCGGCCGACCTCGTTGGTCTGGGGCACGTTCATCATCCATTTCTGGATGAACTCGTCCGCCAGGGTCAGCGCGGCGGCGATCGCCCGGTCATAATCCTCATGCTCGCCGCGATACAGCGCTGTCAGAACAGGAATGGTATCGCGCCGGGCAAGGGCGTGGAGCGCGGCGTTGAGCCGCATCGCCATGGCCGCGGCCGACGGGTCGCCCGGCCAGGTGCGGACCATTTCGGCGGTCCGCGGGGCGCGGTGAAGCTGCCGTTCGGCGGCTTCCAGAACTTCGGCGACGAAGAAAGATCCGAGCTGCCGGGCAATACGCGCCTGGCGCCACAGCTCTCCGGCTTCGACGGCCGGGACCATGATTGTCATAAAATCCTCTCAGCCGGAACAGGCCGGCCGGTTTCCGGCGCTGCGGCAAAAACATCGCCGCAGCGCCGGGACATCAGAAGTTGGTCCAGTCGTCGTCGGCGGTCGCCGCCGCCGGGCGGGACAGCGCCCGCACGGCCGCCGCAGGCAGCGGCCGGGTCGGTGCCGTCGTGTTCAGCACCGGGCTGCGCATCCGCGCGGCAGCACCCAGCTGGTCGCTGATCTTGAACCGCAGCGCCTGTTCGGACAGGGCGTCGACCTCGCTCGCCAGGTTGCGCGCGGCCGCCGAGGTTTCCTCGACCATCGCCGCATTCTGCTGGGTCGACTGGTCCATCGAGCCGATGGCGGTGCTGATCTCGCTGATCGCGGCGGCCTGGGCCTGGTTGTCATTGGCCATGCCGGCGAGCAGCTGGTGCACTTCGCCCACATCGGTCGAGATGTCAGCGAGCGCCGTGTCCACGCGGTGGATCGCCTCGACGGCCGCGCCGATATCGGTCTGGGTCGAGGTGAGCTGGTCGCGGGCGCGGGCGGCTTCTTCTTCCGAGCGCATGGCGAGGGCGGAGACGAGGTCGGCGACGACCGCGAAGCCGCGGCCCGCCTCGCCGGCGCGGCCGGCCTCGACCGCCGCGTTCATCGCGAGAACGCGGGTCTGGAAGGCGATCTTGTCCAGGCCTTCGATGACGCTGTCGATGCCCTTGGCGCTGTCGGCAACGCGGGTCATCGCCTGCACCGCCTGGTCGGCGGTCGAGCGGCCGCCGCTGACCGTGGCGATGGCACCGTCGGCGCGTTCGACCGTGCGGCGCGCGGCCTCGGCGGTCGCCTTCAGGCGCTGGTCCATTTCGGCCACGGCAGCCGAGGTTTCCTCAAGGCTTGCGGCATTGGCTTCGGTGCGGCGCGCCAGATCTTCCGACGCCTGGGCGATTTCGCCCGAGCCGGTGCGGATCGACGCGGTGGTCTGGCTGACCGACGCGATCAGGTCGCGCAGTGCCGAGACGGCGGCGTTGAAGTTGGTCTTGACCGCGGCATAGCTGCCCGGGAAATCGGCGTCGATCTGCACGGTCAGGTCGCCACCGGCAAGGGCGGAGAGCTGGCCCGAAACGGTGTCGACGACCAGCTTCTGCACGGCCTCCGCCTCGGCGGCGGCGGCATCGGCCTTCTGCTTGGCAACCGCGGCGTCGCGGAACACCAGCACGGCGCGCGCCATGTTGCCCAGCTCGTCGCCACGGTCGGTGTCGGGCACGCTGATGTCGTTGCGGCCGGCGGCCAGATCGCCCATCACGCGGGTCAGGTCGGTGATCGGCTTGGCGATCGCGCGGCTCAGCATGACGGCAAGCGCGATGGCGATGCCGATCAGCGCAAGGCCGCCGAGCACGAGCGCGGTGGTGGCGGAGCTGATCGCGCCTTCCTGCAGTTCGCCATTCTTCTTGCTCAGCTCGACCTGCGCCTCGCGGATGTCGCGCAGCGGCAGCACGGCGTTGGTGACGAGCACCGCCTTGCCGGCCGCACGGGTTTCTTCCTGCGCGCGGTCGCGCTGGCCGGACTTGACCATGCGGATCAGCCGGTCGCCCCATTTTTCGCGCCAGGCGAGGGTTTCTTCGCGCGACTTGAGCAGCGCCGTGCGGTGCGCGGCTTCGGTCAGCGTCTTTTCGAGTTCGGCCGAAGTCCGGTCATATTCCTCCCGGCCTTCGTCATAGGATTTCAGATAGCTCTCGTCCCCGGTGACCAGAAAGCCGCGCAGCTGGCTGTTCTGGCGCAGCAAAGCCGTCTCCAGCGCCAGCGCCTGGGCATGGATCGACTGGCTTTGGTTGTTCTGGTCGGTCGTCGACCGGATCATGGAGATGTTCGCGAAGAACACCGCCATCATGATGGCTGCGGACACGCAGATCAGCATGAACGACAGGCCCAGTTTTCTGGGAAGGCTCAGGGACTTCAGCATCTTGGCGCTCTCATCGGTGTTTCATGGGGGCGGCCGTTCCGGCCGGGGCGGGGTGCCCCGGCCGGAAC